>NZ_JAQREZ010000026.1:0-61253 GCF_028598715.1 Pseudoalteromonas sp. GABNS16E | reverse complement strand
GGGATAGCCACGCGGTATGAAAAGCTTGAACGAAATTATCATTCAATGCTCGCTTTAGCATTTACTATGATGTGGCTACCAATGTGGGCTGATTGATATATGTACTACAAAGATCAACAGCCCCTAGGATAAAAATGATTTTTTTTAGTACGCCGTGCTTGATCTAGCTCATTTTTAACAGCTGGGAATTGATACAAAAATTTTCTAAGCTGCTCTTCTGACATATTCTTGAGCTCTTCGAGGCTTAACATTGGATCATAGTGCCGCAGTAACTGATATAACTCTGAATACGTTTCAAACATACAATGTATTTTTTCTAGCCCGTTATATTTTTCGGCTATTTTTCTGACTAAATATATATTAGCTGAAAGTATGACCATATCATTAGGGTTTATATTAAATTGTTTTATATAATTTTGGATTAAATTAAAAGCTTCATCTTCCCAGTTTAATGAACAAACATGGTACTTAATTACTTCAAACGTAAACTCAGGCTGAACTTGAGCAGTGTCCATTAGCTCTGTCTCTATATATTTTTCTAATAGATATTTGGTTTGGAATTTTTTAAAAATTGGGTTTAGGGAGGACTCTAATTCAGTTCTATAAGAGCGTTTTAACTTTTTCCAAGTACCAAAACCCTGCGCAATAACCGCTGCCCTTTGTGGCTCTCGCTCGTAAATATTTTGCGAATAATCACCAAATAGAACCATCTCACCATTTTCAGCTAAAAAGTTATCTCTTAAAATTTTAACCCATTCGTTTTCAAAATCTTGTACTTCATCAACCAATATTGTTTGGTAACGCTCTAACTCTTTACCTTTAAAAATGTCACGTTTATATAACTGATCAAATCCATATTCATCTATAAGCCCGCTAATATCTTCAGTTATAGTATTTAGCTGAGAGTTAAAAAATTGATGGTAGTTAGTTACTGCAAAACTTTGCTCATCCCTTTGACCTAAAATATCGCTTATTTTATCTTTAATCAGATTTTTTAAAGTAATATTAAAAGTAATAATAAGCACCCTTTCATGGTGCCTGAGATGAGCATTTACAGCCCGACTAGCCATAACGGTTGTTTTTCCGCACCCTGCAACCCCCATAATTTTCGACTGGCCGCTTTCACTAACCACTAACTTTTTTTGGTGTTTATCTAGAGGAACTTCTTTACCTTGCTTTAGTACATGCTCACTTGGCAATAATCGCCTTTTTAAATCATCGTAAACGCGATCATCAAAAAGTGTATGGGGTTTAAAACCATTAATTTTATTTAATAAGCCTGCAAGTCTATCTTTTGTATAGGCTATTGACTTATCTCTAGAAAGGTTCTTCTTCGTTCTAGAGAATCCATCAGCTCTACGATTGTAGGTATCATAATTAATATTACCAAGTTTAAGGTTTTGCGTAAGTTCACTCAGTTTTGCTTTTACGAGATGTTCTGCATGTCGATAAAGTCCATCAAGCTCATTCTTATTGGCTTTATGCATATAAACTAAAGGCACAACTAAATTGAAGAAGTTTCTATTTTCTAATTTTGCTAACCCAAGAACCGGTAAATGTAGCTGGTATAGGTTTTTTTTATACATAAATGCTTGTGCTTGTGGAGAAGATATTCGCGATTTTCCTTCCCCACTTTTAACAGCCCATTTGTTTGTTCCATCAATACTATAATTAACTAAATCATAGTCTTTTACCTCAATGACAAAAATAGCTACATGCTTTTTTAAAATAATGAAGTCAGGCCTATCGCCGTCTAAGAATGGATTAAAAAACACTTCATAAGTATCATCTAACTCTGTAACTAGGTAATTTAAAAGATATAACTCGCCTTCTGTTGGTTTGACTTTTAAACGCGATATATTTTCAAGTGAAGGGTAAACTTTAGCCATACTGAATCACCTACTAAAATGGTAAACCAAATAAAAGTCCAATTGGGGAAATCGGAAATGCAACATCAGTAATTACTTCGGCCAGCGCTTCTGCAGAGGCTTCTGTTATAACTTCTACAGAGTGTTCTGTTACCACCTCACCTGAAAGCACTTGCGAAACAGAATTTTCTAGAGCTGTATTTGACATACCTGAGTTGATCACTACTCCTAAATCAAAACTATTAGCTACCTCACTGGTTGTTACTATTGGAATACCTGGATAGGCAGCCAATGTATTGTTTATATAGCTCAAGCTATCTGTTGCTTTAAGTTGAAGTTCTGCTGCAATATCGTCATCGTCCATTAAAGCAATATCGGATATAGGGTGGTTGGTCTTTTCAAATAGCATGGCATTGACGCCCTGCTGATTTAGAAGTTCAGTAACTTCCTGTTCAAAAACAATGCCTTTTATATTACTAATATGCCCTGTCATTGCGCCAGGCTCTAGGTTTCCAAAATAGGATAAAATGTCAGAATTACTAGAACTGCTTAACTGGGAGTAGCCTCGCCTAACAGCCTCAAATACATTTTCTTGAGCGTTCATTGCTGCCTAACTCCTTTTAGTAATTCAACTACTTGCTTATAGCTAGATTCTAACATTGGGTATACCAAACGTCCTTTTACCTTCTGATAATCCCCATGCTTAGGAGCATTTGATTTTGCTATATCTTGTGCGGTTAACCCTTTTTCTGTTTCAAACTCAGTGTTTGCTCCTAATTCTAATAGCTTAGTGACTGATTCTAAATACCCATCACTTGCTGCAATCATTAATGGAGACCAGCCTTCATCGGTTCTTAAATCAACACTTGCGCCATTTTGATATAGTAATTTAATAGTATCAACTTGGTTGTATAAGACAGCTTGGTAAATTGCTGTGCGACCTTTTTTACTTTTCAAGTTTACGTCTGCGCCATTCTCAATGAATAGTTTAATACATTTATTTAGGCCATTTTCAGCAAGTAAAGCTAACGCAGTTAACGAGGCTCTATTTCTGGCATTGGTGTTAGCGCCTGCAGTGATAAGGGCCTCTATTATTTCTACATCACCTTTACCTATAGCCATAATGACTAGAGGTTCACCTTCTTCATTTTCAACGTCAGGATTAACTCCATCATCAAGTAACTGAAGAACTATGTCCCTTTGGCCATTTTTATAAGCTAAAATTAACGCCGCCTCAGAAAACTTAGCACTGAATACCGCTCCAGCCTTAAATAGCATGCTTACGACTTCAGTTCGCTGCTTAAAAAATGCCCCTGTTACAGCATTCCAACCATCGTTATTGCATATACTAACTGACGCGCCATGCTTTAATAAAAAATCAACGGCTTTTACTCGGCCTTTAATTGAAGCCCAAATAAGAGGAGTCCAGCCTGTGCTATTTCTGATGTTGACCTCTGCACCACACTTAATCATTAATTCTGCTAAATCAAAATACTCATTTTCCAAACATAACAATAAAGCGCTACTCATTTGTTTAGGTCGATAGTTTGGGTTAGCACCTTTTTTAAGAAGAGCCTCCGCTATATCTAAATAACCAAGGTCGATACTTAGCCTCAGGGGGTTGTGCTCTGAGTGGTTTAAATGAAGGTGGGTGTTATGCACCAATTCTTTAGCTATATCTGAAAATCCATTTTCTAAAGCTAATTCAAATACTGTTTTGTCATGCTCATCAAAAACGCTATTTATTAGTTCAGGTTGCTGATTCAAAATGGCTTTCAGTGATGATTTATCACCAATTTCTACTGCACTTAATAGTTGCTTTTCCAAAGCTGTTCATCCTTTTTATTTGTTCCACGCACTTTTAATTAATCGGCCGGTTTGGTTATAAATACCTACTTGCTCTATATAATGATGAAAATCGCTATTTTGCGCGACGATTCGGTTGGCTGACTGCCAATCAACATTCGTTCGCTCTTGTGCTGGGATAAGTATTTGACTATCAAATAACGACTCAGTATCGAGTATCAGAACACCAATACCGTGTAAGCTTGATAGCATTTGCAACTCACTTTCTACATCACTGTTTAAACCCGTAGCTACTAAATAACCAAAGTTAGCCCAGCTAGAGTTTGAAACCGCCTGAAAAAAGTATTTACGTATATTGCCTTTTGTAAGGTGTTTTTTGACTTCGAATGACCAAAGCCTTACCGAACTATGATTACCACTGCGAACGCAACTACGTACAACTTCATCCCAACTTTGATCTAGTGGCTCTAGGGCTACTATGTCTGGATGTAACCAGTGGTTACCACCACTGCCATGAGAGTTTGCTGATTTCCGTTCGTCTATTCGTTGACAATATAAATTAAGGTCTTTACTTAAATACTCGATGAGCATAGGGTAAAGCTCATGCTCGGTAAAACTCTGGGATATTAATGGTGTATCAACCTCAGGGTCATCTATTTCCTCTGATTCATCTTTAATAATCGTGGTGCTAGGGGTTGTATCCCAATAATAAATTCTTGGCCTTGGTTTATCCCGCGTTGCTACATTTACACAGACTTTTTTAGCTGTTCGTGTTCTTTGCCCGCCGACTTCAGCAGCCAACTGTGCGATTAGCTTTTCTTCAGTATCATAACGAGGGTTAGTTTTTTTTCGGCAATCTCTTGCGGATATCTTAATATAAATTCGGTTGCCAAATCACGAGCTGTAAACTTTCTCTCTGGGTTAGCTTTAAGCGTTTCAATGATCATTTCTACGCGAGTTGTCATTAGATAGCTCCAACCATTTTTTTGTCTAATTCTGCTTTATATTTCTGACAAATGTTTGAAGGACTAATACTACTAAAATTGTTAAGACAAATTTGAATATGAGGAAGTGAATTAGTGATTTGCATTTTAAAGCTCCTTTTTACAATGCTATGAACGACACATTAACATAAACAGGGGCTTATCCAATATTTAAACTATACTAAAATAAGCTTTTTCTAACTTATAAGGTAGAAAGATATTTAGTAAGAGTGAGATAAAAAAGCGCCCTAATAAAATCAGGGCGCTTTGCGTTTAGGACAAATAAACAAGGGTTATACAAATTTAAATAACAAATATTTGAGCATGATTCTCATACTACGCCCATTGCTTTGGCAATATTGCTCATAGTTAATTATGCCAATAGCAATCTTGGTACAGAATAAGGTCAGCGAAATAAACCAGGCAAAATTTTGAGTTGATTGGTACTGTAAAAACAGTATAGCTGAGCCACTAAATGCAATAATCGAATAGACAACTTCTATTCGATACCGACTAATTGCTTTCAAAATTATGGGCATCAAAAACCGTCATCAAACGAGTCAAATGCATCAAAACAATCGTGCTCTATAGAGTCCGTTATCGATTCTTCAATCTCACAAACAGTCATTACTCTATTAGATTGGCCCACCACATTACCGCCAACATCAACGATATTAGCGCTCGCATTTGTGATAGGTAGTCCTGTTGTTGGATTAATAGCAATATCATTAGCGTCGTTTTTCATTTTTTAAACCTTCTTAATTATTAATTTATGCTATCAAATTTAATGATTTCGTGATAAAAAACAAACTGTTTGACTGCGCAGCTCAGCAACAAACAGTTTGAATAAGGCATTCACTTTTCTTCTATTTTCACTTAATTTTTTTAGTAAAAACCCTCTCCTCTTTATCTAAAAAGTTTATTAATAAGTTTAATTTGAAGACGTTTTTTGTCTGATAGACGCTCTTAAAACGCATTTTTCGGCACGACAAACTGCAAAAAAAGCGTCTCAGAATGAGACCAATAAGCGCGCAATGTGGCATAAGCGAAGCTTAGGACACATGGAGTTGCGCGAATGTACAGCTGGTCTGTACTAACCGCGATAATGTTTCGCATCAGCGAAATTCGATTAAAATTTGGCACAAATTGATATCGAACCATCTATTTTCGTAGAAAATTAAAGCAGATGAAAAAGGCGAATAGTGAGGAACTCACAGCCTTGTCAGGCGCGGCAGTATGGCGGTTAGTACAGAGCGTAGCTCGGTGCATTCGCGCAGGGTCTACAACGCTAGCGCGATAGCGCGTCGAGTCAGCTCGTTGCGGAGCAACATCAGAGCTGGCGGGCGTTTTAGACCCAATGGTTGAGTAGCGAAGCACGAGGCCATCCGCTGAAAGCGGCTTCTTTTTAGTGTTTTCATCCCTCGTTTCATTTAAAGAGCAAACGTACAACGTCTTGTAATGAATATCGTAATATTTTTTCCTAATTGAAATAAAGAATAACCTATAAAGTAAGACCTCCTCTTTAGGAGGAGGTCTTACTTTATAGGTTTAATTCACACAAATTTTCTACGTTTAAAAACAAAATTAAAAAAATTAAAAATAAATCGGCGGATTTTACATAAAACGCAATTAATTCGTTTTTCGACATCCTATTTAGAAATTCCAAAACCTCCAATTATATAAGGAATTGATAATATGAATGACCAAAAACATACCCAACAATTTTCACAAAACAGTGAATCAACAAACACGCCTAGCCCATTACATCAATTAAGAAAAGCCGATAGCGTGCTTAGTATTGTTCAAGCCGATATTCCTCAACCATGCATTATTGTGCCTTCGATATTAACAGCCGGAGAGGCTACGCTGCTTGCTGCCGGAGCTGGCTCTGGAAAAACCTATATATCTCAGTATATCGCCGCTAGTGTTGCTGCTGGCATTACTAGCTTTGGTAATAAGCCTTGCGAAGCTAAAAAAGTTTTGTATATTGATGCTGAATTAGGCTTGCATCAGATACAAGCTCGTTTTGGCAATATTTTTAACGCGATAGGTGCTGGACCTAATGGTGATTATTTAAAAATTATTCATAAAAAAAGCTTTAAAGGGGGAATACCTGACCTTGCGACATCTGATGGCTTTGATGCACTCGCCAGTGATATTGAATGGGCCGATGTAGTGATTTTCGATAACCTATCCGCACTGTATACATCCGCAGAGGAGCTCAATCAAAACGACTGGAACTACTACAACAAATGCATTGACGCATTACGAAACGAAGGTAGGGCGATTTTGATACTGCACCACACAGATAAAACAGGCAAAAACTACCGTGGCCATACTGAAATTGCGCGTGCAGTTGATAACGTGCTCATTGCAGCAAAAGATTTAAAACTGAGTACTAACGCAGTGACTGTGGTTGATATAGTGCAGTCTAAATCACGTAACGGCGCCAGTAGTGAAAAGCTTATGAGTATCGCGTTTGGTGATGTATATAACGACGGGCAATTTTTGATGATTCGCGCTAAATAAGCAGTCAATTTCGCATACTCGGGAGTTATATAAATTATGACTCCTGATTAAGTGAACTCAAATGCAAAAAGATAACGACTATGCTCACCAATACGCCCGCTATTTTGACATTGATATGCGATATAACGTAGGTGCTAACAACTATCAAAAGGGGGTAAACCGTACTGCTCTAACAGTCCTTATTGCGGTCAGGTTTTCTATTGTCGCGCCAGTGATTATTCGCTGGCTCTATAATATTAGTCAACCTCAAGCGCTTGCCCATTTAAATAAGTTAGTAGACGAAAAACTGTTAACGATGGTCCCTACACATAGAAGTCCTGATGGGCGGGTTTATATTCCTAGCTACTCAGGAGCTAAATACGCACAGGAGCAAACCAGCATTAGTACTTACATTCGCTCAAAATCAAACCCCGCACTGCAGGTTAACCACAACCACATAATGCACGACTTAATGAATGCATTTATTGCTCTGCGCGGATTACATAACCATACCTCTGATGGCGTTTACAGACCGCTATGGACAGGATTTTTATCTGAGCCAGAATTTAAACGATTATATAACCAAAGCAGTGCGCGAATTGTAGACGGTGTGGCCGTATTACCAGATAAAACCGTCGTTGCCATCGAAATTGAAAACTCATTTAAAAGTAAATCGACGCGTCAGACTATCCTGCTCAAATATCTCGCCTCACTTAAAGCAGGCCATTACCAACAGGTATTTATATTTTCACAATCTGCGCAAATATTTGATGATATAAAAAGATTGCACACTCAGTTGATGGATGCACTCCCCGAGCGCATAAATAAGAAGACCCAACAACCATTTATGACTCCTGAAGATGTTGCATTACTACAATCTGCGATTGTGTATCGCACAAAATTTTGTGATGAAATTACAGCGTTATTTTACTCATAAGCCGAAATATAAACGTGGAATAAAATGTTTACCCCAACAAAAAAAGCATCATCCGATGCTTTAGTGTTTTTTATTGCGGCTACAATACAGCGCAATTGTTTTGAATGTTAAATGCCCTATATAGCAAGCCGCCAAAGTGAGCGTATAGGATTGTATAGTAGGTAATATTAAATAGGTTTTATTTATTAGCCCCTCATAGTAAAGCCAACCGAAGGCGATAAATATAAAGCCAAACATACTGAATACCTCTGCTATAGCGTTAGCAATAAACTCAATCCATTTCTTCTTAGTCATAGCTATTGTCCTTTTTGTCCTTGTCACCTTATATAAGTACATAACAGAGGATTTATTAGGCTTTTGCCTTGCTTTAAAAACCAATCACAAAAATAAAAGAGAGCAAACTAAGTTCGCTCTCTTTATTATTTTGTCAGGTTACATTATGCGATTAAGACAACGCATTCGTGCCCTACCGCCAGGTCAATCGCTATATTGCCCTCCCCCTGCACAACCATCTACTCAGTAGATAGCATGACAAAGCTCATTTGATGTGCAGTGAATCACCTATTAGCTCTTCAGATTATGTAGCTTGCATAGCGACAAGCTGAGTGCAATTTTTTGGGGTAATGGATATGCAGGTATGTTGTGGCTTTACATTAATAATTAACTCCGCAGAAAGGGAATTACAAAGCGTACCGAGTAGTTCACTTAGGGTTTGTATATTTTCAATATGTTTCAAGTCACTCTTTTCTATTGCGCTAAGGCAACTTTCTAAAAGAAAAAATATCCGTGCTTGCAAAGTACGCGTCAAACATTATTATTAATAAAAACTTATAGTCGGAGAGTAGTTATGACTGAATTTTTAATGATGATTTTTCCAGCGATAGTCCTCACTATTGGCTTTGCATATATCGCGATGAAGCACGGCAAAGAAAAGTAAAATTAAACTTAATTAGAAGCTAATTTTTAAGTATAAGAAAACGAGCCCAGAGGCTCGCCAGAGTTTATGAGCTTTCTATTAACCGTAACCAACTATCTTCTGCAGCTGCAAAATACTCACTGGGTTTTATCATAAATAGCTGCTCAAATTCTGCACTAAACAAGCTGCAAAAATTTGTTATGTCTTCAATATGTATGAGTAAAAAAGCATACATCTCAACCCCTTCCAAATACCTCTGTGAGAACTCAGGGTTAGCAGCTAATAACTGTTGAGAAATACTAATACCCAAAACACTCCCTACGCTATCTCGGTGTAAATAAACGTAATTGGTGAAGCCCAGCTCTAGTGCTTGCTTATCAATAACGTCAGCTAATAGCAAAATAGTTGAACTGTCATCCCACGGTGACTGACTGGCGCGTACATATTGGCGAATAAACGGTAATTTTCGGTCTTTCATGATTTTTCCTGGTTAATTTGTCCTAAAACTAACTAGGCATAAGCCTGGAGAAAAATTGAAAGGTATGAAATAAACGACGTAAATTTGCAAAACACACCAAAAAAGTTAAGGTTAAGAAAGTGTTTCAAATATTGAGAATTTAAGATGAGTGATTTTATATGGTTATTACCGGCTGCTGTGTTGAGCATAATTTTAATTAGGCTTGTTAAACAAGCTAAAAAAATAGATTAAGTAAAAACAATACAAAACTTTTGGTTGTAACCGTCGGCAGTTAAAGTGACCTATAAGTCACTTTAAGGCCTAAAATACGGCTTAATGTTACCTAAAAGGCACTTTATTTTGAGGATTAAAAAAGAAAAATCTAAGTTTTACTTTTATTAACTACCAATTCTCTTTTCCAAATTCATTCTAGAAGCTACAAAACACAAATATAAGATTCAAACACTCTACCAGTCTAAAATTTCAACTATTCAGTTAATACAATTTGCCTTTTAAGGCTGTTTTTAAGATGCTAGCTAGGTGCTTGTGAATTACTAAAAATCGTAGCACAAACCATAGCACGACAAAGCAACACCTTGTTTTATATAAATTTAATTAAAAGCCTTATAACCATCGCAGTTAATGCATTTATTATTTATAAATAGTGCCATGCTAGCGCTTACTCACTTGCTACTTTTTTATAGGGGTTGCGGGTATCTTGGTGCTCATCTAAATTTCGCATTAATATTGCGTGCTCTAAATTAATGCGTGTATCTAATCGAATTTTAACGTGATGCCCAGAGCCTTTGGCATCGGTAATACTTTCGCCCTTTTTGTTTTGCATGTATTCAAGTTCAAAAATAATGTTCCCTTGTGGTGTCATAAGCTCTAAAGAATGCCCAACGCAGAATTTATTTTTTACCTCTATTTCAACTAAACCATCAGCATGGCGCCCTATTACTTCCCCAACAAATTGCTGCTTAGTTGATACAGAGTGACCGTATTCATAGTTTTGATAATCTTGGTGGGCATGGCGCTTTAAAAAGCCTTCGGTGTAGCCACGATGTGCTAAGTTTTCGAGTGTTTTAAATAAGTGAGCATCGAATGGTTTACCCGATGCCGCATCATCTATGGCTTTACGGTATACTTGCGCGGTGCGCGCTACGTAATAAAACGATTTTGTCCGCCCTTCTATTTTTAAACTATGTACACCCATTTTTGTTAACTGCTCTACGTATTGCACAGCGCGCAAATCTTTTGAATTCATAATATACGTGCCGTGTTCATCCTCAAATGCAGGCATATACTCACCTGGGCGACCTTGTTCCTCTAACATAAATACTTTGCTACTTGGCGCACCTTCACCAAGAGTAGGAATAACCTGTTTCGGATCAATTTTATGCACCATCTCACCCGTTTCGTTTTCAACGCCCGGTTTTACATCGTAATTCCAACGACATGCATTTGTACATGTACCTTGGTTTGGGTCGCGCTTGTTTATATAACCCGAAAGTAAACAACGCCCAGAATACGCCATACACAGCGCACCATGTACAAACACCTCAAGCTCAGTATTTGGGCAAAGCGTGCGTATTTCTTTTATTTCTTCAAGCGAGAGCTCGCGCGATAAAATAACTCGCTCAATACCTTGTTTTGCCCAAAACTGAACACTTGCATAATTAACTGCATTTGCTTGCACCGATAGGTGAATAGGCATGGCTGGCCACTTTTCTCGTACCAGCATAATTAACCCAGGATCTGACATAATCAGCGCATCGGGTCCCATAGCAATCACTGGTTCTATATCACGTAAATACGATTTAACCTTTGCGTTATGCGGAGCAATATTAGAGACCACATAAAACTTTTTATTTTGCGCATGGGCTTCATTAATCCCTATTTGCAATGTCTCTAAATCAAACTCATTATTACGTACCCGCAAACTGTAGCGAGGCTGGCCGGCATAAACGGCATCGGCCCCATATGCAAAGGCGTAGCGCATGTTTTTTAAACTCCCCGCAGGGCATAACAGTTCGGGAATAAAAGAAGTTACAGAAGAAACAGCTGGCATATGCGCTCCATACAGCTAACCGAGTACACGTCGGTTACATGATTAATTAATTTACAAGCGCGGCATTATAAATGCGACAAACATTGTGCTTTTGATCAAGATCATTAAACTGCAACCAAACTGGTTTTTAATAAAATTAGGTTTTTTCAATTAAAACGCGTATAATTCGCGCCCGTAAATATTCACACTTTTATTTAAAAATTATTGGAGCATAAAGATGGCTTTAGAGCGTACTTTCTCAATCGTAAAACCTGATGCAGTAGCAAAAAACCACATCGGCGCAATCTACAACCGTTTCGAAACTGCGGGTCTTAAAATCGTTGCAGCTAAAATGGTTCACCTTTCAAAAGAGAAAGCTGAAGGTTTCTACGCAGAGCACAGCGAGCGTCCTTTCTTCGGTGCTTTAGTATCTTTCATGACATCTGGTCCAGTAATGGTTACCGTTCTTGAAGGCGAAAACGCTGTTCTTAAAAACCGCGAAATCATGGGTGCTACTAACCCAGCTGAAGCACTAGCAGGTACTTTACGTGCAGACTACGCTGATAGCATCGACGAAAACGCTGTTCACGGTTCTGACGCTGTTGAATCTGCTGCTCGCGAAATCGCGTACTTCTTCGCTGACGAAGAGCTTTGCCCACGTACTCGTTAATTCGAGTTTTACAGTTAACGCTGTAATGCAAAGTAAGAAAAGGGCTTTCGAGCCCTTTTTTAGTCATTACGTAAAGTATCCTTAAATGCATTTTTGATATTTTACTTAATGATTAAAGTGGGTGAATTGTGTACAATTCGCCCTTGTAAATTTTATCTCCACCGTCACCGATTGAGGTTGTTTCATGACCGAGCAAAAAAAGATTAACTTATTAGATTTAAACCGAGATGCAATGCGCGAGCTATTTGTATCATTCGGTGAAAAGCCATTTCGTGGCGACCAGGTGATGAAATGGATTTATCATTTTGGCGTTGATAACTTTGACGACATGAGCAACGTTAATAAAAAGCTTAAAGAAAAGCTTAAAAACGAATGCGAAATTGTTGCACCAGAAATCTCTGTACGCCAACAAGCAAGCGACGGCACAATTAAGTACGCATTAGTGCTTGATGGCGGCCAAGAAGTTGAAGCTGTATGGATCCCAGAAAAAGACCGCGCCACTTTGTGTGTATCTTCGCAAGTGGGTTGTGCCCTTGAGTGTACGTTTTGTTCAACTGCGCAACAAGGCTTTAACCGTAACCTTAAAGTGTCTGAAATTATTGGCCAAGTTTGGCGTGTAGCTAAAGACATAGGCCTTGATGGCAACAGCGAAAAACGCCCAGTTACCAACGTTGTAATGATGGGTATGGGCGAGCCCCTGCTTAATATTAAAAACGTAGTGCCGGCAATGGAACTTATGATGGACGATTGGGGCTTTGGCTTATCTAAGCGCCGCGTAACATTAAGTACCTCAGGGGTTGTACCTGCCCTTGATTTATTAAAAGAAAAAATAGATGTAGCACTTGCTATTTCACTTCACGCTCCCGATAACGCACTGCGTGACGTACTTGTACCAATTAATAAAAAGTACCCTATTGAAGAATTTTTAGCCGCGTGTCGTCGTTATATCGATGGCTCTAAAGCAAATAAAGACGTGACCATTGAATACGTTATGCTAAATGGCGTTAACGACAGCACCGACCAAGCACATGAGCTGGTTAAAACGCTTAAAGGTACACCTTCTAAAGTTAACCTTATTCCGTTTAACCCGTTCCCGGGTAACGAATACACACGCTCTAGCAACAGCCGTATTGACCGTTTTTCTAAGGTTTTACAAGCTGCGGGTATTACGTGTATTGTGCGCCGTACTCGTGGTGACGATATTGACGCCGCCTGTGGGCAATTGGCCGGCGATGTTGTTGACCGTACTAAACGTATGGCGAAAAAGAAAATGCGTGACGATAACGCAATTAGCGTAAATATCCAGCAAGCATAAGCCTGTAACCACCCTGCGTATATTCCCTGTGCAGGGTGGTTAAGTTGTTTATTTTTAAATAAATGATGCAACACTAAGGGTTTTAGGTAAGATAGGCGCTATGGATAGAAAAACAGAGACAAGGTAATGCGATCTTTACTTGCTTTAACACTTTCAACACTAACCCTTACAGGGTGCGTAAGTGAAAGTAGTTATAACGGCAGTGACAAACCCGTCGTCGAAAACAAAATCAATAATGCAGGCGCAGCACGCACACGTATCGCCCTCGCTTTACAATACTTAGAAACTGGCAACAACTCGCAAGCAAAGTATAACCTTGAGCGAGCTATAGAATTTGCCCCAAATCTACCTGAAGTACATTACTCTCTTGCTTATTATTACCAACAAGTAGGCGAAAAAGAGCGTGCCGATAAAGCCTATCAAAAAGCATTAGCAATTAAGCCTGACGATCCGAACACACTTAATAACTACGGTGTGTTTTTATGTAGTATTGAAGAGTATGACCGCGCGACCGATCAGTTTTTAAAAGCAATTGATATTCCAAGCTATATTCGCGTTGCCGAAAGCTACGAAAACCTTGCCTTATGTGCCATAGAATTTAACGACTTTGAAAATGCAGAGAGTTACTTTAAACAAGCACTTAATCACAGCTCGCAACGTACATCGACCCTAATAAGCTTAGCCGCCCTTTTTTATGCTAAAAGCGATTTACATAAAGCCAGCGAAGTATTAAAGCGTCATGACGACACCGGCCGAGTGTCTGCACGGGCTTTATTGCTTGGTTATTTAATTAAGCAGCGCATGGGCAGAATAGAAGAAGCAGAAAAAATTGCCGCCACCATAATGCAAACTTACCCAACAAGTAAGCAAGCCTATGCTATTCGCGATAATCGTACTAAACAAACTGAGTTTGAAATACTGCGCGAAAAATACCGTAAAGCGCAACTCGAAGAGCTTCAAGAGCAGTATGGCGAAGAGCAAATCAGTGTTGAGCAACCAAAAATTAAAATTATCCGTAAAAAGCGCCCAACTACCGATAATTCGACCAGCTTAATTTCTCCAGGGGTTGAGCCTTCAAGCCCAGTATTAAATGAGACGGCAAAAGCACAGGCAACCATTGCCGCAGCAAACAAACAAAAAACCGTAGCTGAGCAAAGTGATGACGCTGCCACTCTCACGCCTGCGGCTCAACCAACGCAGGCTAAAGTAGCGACAACAACTAAAGCAGTAGTGCCAGCTGTGGCAGCCGCTCCAACCGTAACAAATACTGCCCAAGTAGCAACTACAACTACAACATCTGTGCCTGCAGAGTCTAAAACAGATACCGCAGCGGTGCTTTTGGCTTTAACAACGGTTCACCAAGCGCAACAAACGTCTACACCCACAGCTGAGCCGCCAAAAGCCGTCGCTAAACAAACACCCAAAGATGATGACGAAGTAAAAATAATTTCATTTGGTGCGCCAAAACAAGCTAACTTTAACACCCCACAAAATACACGCCCTGCAGCAAATGGCCCACAGAATGCGGGCTTAAATAATTCGGTAGTATTTTATGAGGCTAAAAAAGACAGTGCGGTATTTAGTAATAACCCATACAGCGACAGTAACGATATTACACTAAAAAACTACCAACCAAGTGTAAAACAAGAGCCTCCCATGCTTAATCCAAAAGTCCCCCCTTTAAAGGTGCCTTTTCATATTATTGAGTTTGGTGAAAACCTATTTAGCATTTCAGTGCGATACAATGTTAAACTACAAAAACTCCTGCAGTGGAATGGTCTAAAGGAGTCGGATCGTGTTATCAACGGAAGTAAAATTTATTTAAACGATCCTAATATTTATTACGAGATTAAAGCTGGCGATACCCTTTACGACATAGCTACCCAGCGGCATGTATTAATTGATGAATTAATGCGATGGAATAAATTAAGCCCAGATATAGAACTTACACCTGGGCACAGACTATTACTAGTGGATCCAAATTCGTACCTATTATGACAGAAGAAACTACGCAACAAAGCGATGAGCCAAGTGTTGGGCAACTATTAAAAGCGCACCGAGAGCAGGCTAATGTAAGCTTAGAGTCACTTACTGGCCCACTTAAGCTTTCTATTTCTCAGCTGCAACGCTTAGAAAGCGATCAGTACCAAACGTTAGGCCCAATTACCTTTGTAAAAGGCTACATTAAAAACTATTGTCGTGAACTACACGTCGATAGCGCCCCTATATTAGCTAAATTGCCTGCACCGCCCGAGCCTACAAAGCCGGCTAACATGCAAAGCTTTTCGCGCCGCACAGAAAAAGAAGCCCACGACAGCCGCCTAATGCTGGTGAGCTACATTATTTTAGCCATTGTTATTGGCTCATCTGCCTTATGGTTTTGGCAAAATGCTACGCCTATCGATGAGCAAACAAGCACAATCAATATTGAAAATTCAATTTTAGATAACCAGCAAAATAACAACGCGCTAAATAACGAAAGCGAGAACCCCTCGCAAATGCAAGCAACGCAGGCAGTTGAGCGCACACCGGCTGTAATGCCTATAAGTGCTGAACAAGTCCCCTTAAGTGAAGCCGTTAATGCCACGGCGCCTATTGCCGCTAGCACCCAAACAGCCACTAACGAGCCCGACACGCAAAGTAACACCAGTACAATTAACATGGTGTTTAACGATGAGAGCTGGGTAGAAATACACGATGGCGAAGGTGAGCGCATAGCATTTGGCGTAAAAAAAGCAGGCTATAAAATGGCTGTAAGCGGCACCCCGCCTTTTTCAGTCGTGCTGGGTAAGCACGACGTAGTTAGTGTTTCTCTAAACGGCGAACCAGTTGATATTTCTGGTTATCCTAAAAATCGTTTAGCCAAATTTAAATTACCATTAGCAGAGTAGTCGCTATGTTTTCAGAATCTCCAATTAAACGCAGAAAATCAACCCGCATCAATGTAGGCAACGTGCCTATTGGTGACGGTGCCCCTATTGCCGTGCAGTCGATGACCAATACCGACACCATGGATATAGATGCCACGGTAGCGCAAATCCAAGCAATACAAGATGCCGGCGCCGATATAGTGCGTGTATCTGTACCAACTATGGATGCAGCAGAAGCGTTTAAAAGTATAAAAGAGCAAGTTAGTATACCGCTTGTAGCCGATATTCACTTTGATTACCGCATAGCGTTAAAAGTGGCAAAATACGGCGTAGATTGCCTACGTATAAACCCAGGGAATATAGGCAGTGAAGAGCGCATTAGAGCCGTTGTAGACTCAGCGCGCGAGCATAATATTCCTATTCGTATTGGTGTAAATGGCGGCTCATTAGAGCGCGACCTACAAGAAAAATACGGCGAGCCAACTCCCGAGGCATTACTTGAATCAGCAATGCGCCATGTAGATATATTACGCCGCCTTGATTTTGACCAATTTAAAATATCGGTAAAAGCATCAGACGTATTTTTAGCTGTAGGCGCTTATCGCTTACTTGCTAAAGAAATAGATCAACCCCTGCATTTAGGGATCACCGAAGCCGGCGGTATGCGCTCAGGCTCGGTTAAATCGGCTGTAGGTTTAGGCATGTTACTTGCCGAAGGTATTGGCGATACGCTACGTGTATCACTTGCTGCCGACCCAGTTCAAGAAATCAAAGTAGGTTTTGATATTTTAAAATCGCTGCGTATACGCTCTCGCGGTATTAACTTTATTGCCTGCCCTAGCTGCTCACGTCAAGAGTTTGATGTAGTGAGCACCATGAACCAGCTTGAAGAGCGCCTAGAAGATGTTGTTGAGCCAATGTCTGTTTCGGTAATTGGTTGTGTCGTTAACGGCCCAGGCGAAGCCCTTGTTAGTGATATTGGCCTTGCCGGTGCAAACCGCCGCTCAGGTTTATACATTAATGGCGAGCGTCAAAAAGCGCGTATTGATAACAACAACATTGTTGACCAGCTTGAAGGCTACGTGCGCGACTTTATTGCTCAAAAAGAGCAGCAAACACCTATCGATATTAAAATAGTCGAATAAATACCCTATAAAGCGCCAAACCACGGTGTTTGGCGTTTACCTTTATAGCTAGAGGATACCCAAGCGACCCCAAGGTACAGAATTCAGCGTTTCACAGGCTCTTAATATCAAGGCGTTACTTTGCAAGAATGGCAATCCCTTTTAAAAAGTAACAACGATGAGAGTAAGTGTCTGTGAACCGCCCAACGGGTTGGTTTAAAAGCGATTTATACTGCGTTATTGATTTTAACAATAGAACCACTATTACTTTCAATCAATGCCTTGCCTAAATCGCTTTTAATTCAAACGACGCTCGCATCATGGGGTCATTTGGGTATATAATGACGGGTCAATTTTTAGCATTCTTGTTGTGTAAGCATTTTTTTATTACACATAAACAGTAATTAGGATTTATCAGTGGCAAAACAAATTCAGGCAGTTCGCGGTATGAACGATTGTCTGCCGGGCGACACGCAAGTTTGGCAGAAAGTAGAAAACATTTTACGCGAGACAGTAGCATCGTTCGGTTATCAAGAAATTCGTTTTCCTATTGTAGAATCAACCGACTTATTTAAACGCTCTATTGGTGAAGTAACCGATATAGTAGAAAAAGAAATGTACACCTTTGCCGATCGTAACGGCGACATGCTAACCCTTCGCCCAGAGGGCACCGCAGTGTGTGTACGTGCAGGTAACCAAAATGGCTTGCTTTATAACCAAGAGCAGCGCCTGTGGTACATGGGCCCGATGTTTCGTCATGAGCGCCCTCAAAAAGGCCGCTACCGTCAGTTTCACCAATTTGGTTTAGAAACATTTGGTATTGCCACAGCCGACATAGATGCAGAAGTTATTTTACTTACCGCGCAATTATGGAAAGCATTTGGCATTAACGAACACGTACGTTTAGAGCTTAACTCGTTAGGCTCTAACGAATCACGTGCTGATTACCGCGATGCACTCGTTGCCTACCTTGAACAGCATACCGACGTGCTTGATGAAGATTCAAAGCGCCGTATGTACTCAAACCCATTACGTGTACTTGATAGCAAAAACCCAGACGTGCAAGCAATCTTAGTGGATGCGCCTAAATTGTCTGAGCATTTAGATGCTGAATCAAAAGAACATTTTGCAAATTTATGTGAACGTTTAGACGCAGCTGGCGTCATATACACGGTTAATGAAAAGTTAGTACGTGGTTTAGACTACTACAACCGCACCGTATTTGAATGGGTAACAGATAGCCTAGGTGCACAAGGTACAGTGTGTGCTGGCGGACGCTACGATGGCTTAGTTGAGCAACTTGGCGGCAAAGCAACGCCCGCAGTTGGTTTTGCTATGGGTCTAGAGCGCTTAGTACTGTTACTCCAAGCACTTGAGTGTGTAGGTGACATTCGCCGTAATGCTGATGTATATTTAGCGGCAATGGGCGACAAAGCCAGCGTACAAGCCCCTGCCATTGCAGCGCAACTGCGTAGCGACGTACCCGGTTTACGCGTTATGGTGCATGCCGGTGGCGGTAACTTTAAAAAACAACTAAAACGAGCTGATAAAAGCGATGCACTAGTGGCTGTTATTATTGGCGAAGATGAATTAGAAAAAGGCGTTGTGACCATCAAATATTTACGTGAGCGTAAAGAGCAAGTCACACTAGAATTAGAACAAGCTAAAGCGCTATTAGCTGAGCTTATCAATAGCTAAGCTAACTTAAGAGGTAATAATGGACATTTATTCAACAGAAGAACAACAAGCAGAAGCCATTAAGCGCTTTTTTCGCGAAAACGGTATTTCACTTGCGCTAGGTGTAATTGTAGGTTTAGGCGGCTTATACGGTTGGAAAGCATACAACCAAAACCAAATTACAACTGCTGAGCAAGCGTCTGACGAATATACAACACTTGTTCAAAGTGACGATGTACTTGGCGCAGCCGATACATTCATTAAAAACAACCAAGACACAAGCTATGCAACTTTAGCCGCTTTTGTTGCGGCAAAAGACGCTGTTGATGCAAAAAAATTAGACCTTGCTAGCGAAAAACTTAGCTGGATTGTTACAAACGCCCAAAGCGAAGAACTTAAAGCCATTGCCATTACGCGTTTAGCACGTATTCAACTTGCGCAAAGTAAATTTGACGAAGCCCTAAGTACATTAAACTCGCCACTACCAGAGGCATATAACGCCAATGTAGCTGAGCTAAAAGGCGATATTTACATTGCACAAGGTAATAAAGACCAAGCTCGCACTGCGTATCAAGCAGCTGCCGATGCAGGCGGGTTAACAACAAACCCTTTATTACAAATTAAATTAGACGACCTAGCAGTAACTAGCCCAGCGGCATAAGGTTTTAGGTATGAAAAAAATAACAACAGCAACTCTAGCACTGTGCATGGCAACGCTAATGGGTTGTTCATCAAGTGATGACGAAGACGAGTTAGTACTTCCTGAAATTGTTAATCAATTTGAAACAGACGTAGTGTGGCAAGAGTCGGTTGGCAGTGGTGTAGAACATTATTTTTCTCGCTTATCGCCAGCTGTATACAAAGACACTATTTATGTAGCTAGCCGCGAAGGCCAAATTGAAGCGCTTTCGCTTACCAATGGTGACACGTTATGGGAAACCGACGTACGTGAAGACTTATCGTTTTGGCCATGGTCAGATAACGGCACAGCAAAATTATCAGGCGGTATATTACAAGCTTATGGTAAAATTTACGTAGGCTCTGAGCACGGGTTTATTATTGCCCTTGACCGCGAAACGGGTGAAGAAGTATGGCGTAAAAATGTGCCAGGCGAAGCGCTATCAAAACCAGCTGCGGGCGATGGCCTAATTTTTGTTAATTTAGGCTCGGGTAAACTATTAGCGCTGCACCCAGATACAGGCGAAGAACGCTGGAACTTCGAACAAGAAGTACCGCCGCTTACATTGCGTGGCCAAAGCTCGCCAACAGTTGCAAACGGTGGTGTGTTAGTAGGCTTAGAAACAGGTAAATTAAGTGTACTCATTTCTGAGAGCGGCTATTCAGCATGGAGTGCAGAAATTGCCGTTGCTAAAGGCGCATCAGAATTTGAGCGCTTAGTTGATGTAGACACACAACCTATTATTAGCGGCCCTTACGCTTATGCTATTGCATACAACGGTAACCTAGCAGCGGTAGATATTCGCTCAGGCAATGTTGTATGGAAACGTGAATACAGCAGCTACCGCGAAATAGCGATGGATGCACAAACTATTTACCTAGTAGATAGCGAAGGCGTAATTTACGCATTAGATAAAAATTCAGGTATTGAACGTTGGAGCCAACCCGCTCTACGTGGTTGGTACCTAACAGGCCCTGCAGTTGCAGATAGCCACTTAGCTTTAGGTGACCAAGAAGGTAACCTACATTGGCTAAACAAAGACACTGGCGAGTTAGTATCTCGTGAAGAATTTGACAGCTCAGGCTTTTTTGTTGAGCCGGTTGTAGCCGACGACAAGCTAATTTTATACACCCGTGATGGTGAAGTTAGTGTGGTAAACACCCCTAACTAACTAGCTAACACTTAAAGGTTTTTTGTAAGGCTTCGCACTGCGAAGCCTTTTGTTGTTTTTTAAAGAGGTAGTTTATGCTTCCCGTGATCGCTCTAGTTGGGCGACCCAATGTGGGCAAATCCACATTATTTAACCGTTTAACACGTACTCGTGATGCACTCGTAGCCGATTTTCCAGGTTTAACACGAGATAGAAAATATGGCCAAGCTAATTACGATGGCTATGAATTTATCGTGGTAGACACGGGTGGTATTGATGGCTCTGAAGAAGGCATCGAAACCGAAATGGCCGACCAGTCGTTACTTGCCATTGAAGAAGCCGATATTGTGTTGTTTTTGGTTGATGCCCGCGTAGGCATGACCGTTGCTGACCAAGCCATTGCTAATCACTTGCGCAAGCAAGAGAAAAAAAGCTTTGTAGTTGCCAACAAAACAGATGGCATTGACGCCGACTCAAACTGTGCAGAATTTTATCAATTATCATTAGGTAATATTCACCATATTGCAGCAGCACATGGGCGTGGTATTACACAGCTTTTAGAGCACACTTTACAGCCTGTAATTGCAGAGCTTGCAGCACTAGATGAAGACGTTGCTGATGACGATGAAGAGTTAATCGACCTTTATCAAGAAGCCGAAGGCGACGATACAGACCACCAAGCGTTTGCCGATAAACCAGTAAAACTGGCTATTATTGGTCGCCCTAACGTAGGTAAGTCTACACTTACAAACCGTATACTCGGTGAAGAACGTGTAATTGTATACGATATGCCGGGCACCACCCGCGACTCTATTTATATTCCGATGACCCGTAACGACAAAGAATATATTTTAATAGATACCGCAGGTGTTCGTAAGCGTAAAAAAGTAAGCGACGTAGTTGAAAAGTTCTCAGTAATTAAAACGCTTCAAGCCATTGAAGATGCAAACGTTGTATTACTGGTTGTTGATGCTCGCGATGGTATTTCTGATCAAGACTTAAGCTTATTAGGTTTTGCGCTTAAC
This sequence comes from Pseudoalteromonas sp. GABNS16E, assembly GCF_028598715.1. Classification (NCBI taxonomy): domain Bacteria; kingdom Pseudomonadati; phylum Pseudomonadota; class Gammaproteobacteria; order Alteromonadales; family Pseudoalteromonadaceae; genus Pseudoalteromonas; species Pseudoalteromonas sp. GABNS16E. The sequence goes on along the minus strand of NZ_JAQREZ010000026.1, from coordinate 39,218 downwards.
TCAGGTCGTTCATTGGTTATTGCCGTGAACAAATGGGATGGGCTTGATGATTACGTTAAAGATCGCATTAAAACAGAGCTTGATCGCCGTTTAGGTTTTATTGATTTTGCACGCTTGCACTTTATATCTGCACTTCACGGTACAGGTGTTGGTCATTTATTTGAATCGGTTGACGAAGCGTACGAGTCAGCAACTAAACGTATTAGCACCGCAATGCTTCGCCGTATTATGGACATGGCACAGGCCGATCATCAGCCGCCACTTGTTCGTGGTCGTCGTGTTAAGCTTAAATATGCGCATGCCGGTGGTTATAACCCGCCACGTATTGTAATTCACGGTAACCAAGTTCACGATTTACCAGATAGCTACAAACGCTACCTGATGAACTACTACCGTAAAGCACTTAAAATTATGGGCACCCCAATCAAAATTGAATTTAGAGAAGGTGATAACCCATTTGCAGGGCGTACTAATAAAGTAACGCTTTCGCAAAAACGTAAAATACGTGCCTTTGCAAAAGAAAACCGTAATAAATAAACTGCATAAGCGTTAATTTATTACAAAAAAACGGCGTACTTTTTAGTACGCCGTTTTTTATGCTTTATACCAATTAGCTTAATTAAGTGATTTATTTTGAGGCTGGGTATTAAAGATTAAGTAATGCCAATTGCACCAGCCGTTCAACGGTGGTGTCTTGGCTATTTTTAGGCGCTTTGGGGTAATACTTAGATTTTGGCGGCTTAATAGATACAAACCCATGATTGGTGGCCATTTCGTGAGCTAACAGCTTTCGCTCTTTGGGTGTTAAATGGTTTTCGTGTATTTTTGCAAGCTCGCCGCTATCAAGCCATATGCCAGCGCAACCTGGGCACTCGTCTATCTCAACCACTTTGAGCGGCGAAAAAAACCGGCGCATCATTACTATGCTTGGGCACTTTGGGCAATTTACTCGCGATGATACATCGCCCTCACCTTCAATGTAATTACTCAAATACTTAATTAGAACCTGACCATGCTTTAACTCAGGCGAGCTAAACTTAAAAATTTGGCTGTTATCAAAAAATACGCCGCCTTGCGCTGACGTAAAAACAGTAATGCCGCCAACAAGTAAAGGTTCAAGTGGCGTATTACTACGAGGACAATACATTTAAAATTCCTTTTTATTTATTTATGTTCTTTTACTCAAGCGCTTTATGAATAAGCCCAACAAGCGGCGCTGGCAATGTAATATTACCTGCAAGTACAAACTCATGCGCATCGTCTGACATTTTTTGCCATGTACGGCGAATAATCCCTATCCATTTTTGCTCATCGTAATCAGGCTTAGTATTAGCAAACCCGAGCATGTAATGCTCAATAAATACCAGGCTTGCTACGTCTTCTACTAATTGGCTGTCTGGGTTACGTTTAATATTTTTTTTAGCAACTGCATCGTACACTCTGTTTCGCTCATCATCGCTGTACCCAGCTTGCTGCATAAGCGCAACAACGCTACTTGCATGATATATATAAAGCGCACTGCGCCATTGATGATAGCCTTGCTTGTTCATTGCAAAGTCGCTACGCGGCGACTTCCAACGTTGTATATGCTGCCCACGCACTGCAATTTGCATGAGTTCATCGGCATCAGGCTTAAAGCGAGTTAGCATTTCGCTCATACGCTGTGAGTATAAATACTCTTTTGGAACACTCTCCCCATTAAATTGCTCACTGTTTGGGTCTTGGTTGTTTGCTTCATCAATTAGGGCGATTACTTTATTAAACATGATGGTCATTTTTTATAGTAAGTTTTTATCATTCTAAACGCTGATAAAACAATAAACTAGTGCGCCACTCAGTTATGAAGTGAAATTTGCTCAACCATAATACAAATCAATAAATACAGGTTGTAAAAGTAAGCGCATTGATTAAGTTAACTTGGTACTATATTGAGCACAAATTAAAATAATAAAGCGCGACTAACTCGCCAATAACGGATCACTATGTTTAAAAAACGTATTCTAGCTATTTGCTTAGCAGCCACCTCGCTACCAAGCCTTGCCGACAGTAACAGCGATTTAAAAACCATTATTGATAACCACTGGCAAAATGCCAAAGCTGAAAAAATATTTTTTCGAACCGATCCAGACGGTTGGAAACCAAACGGCACATTACCAAATTGGAGCGAGCAAGCCATTGCAAAGCGCCAAGCTTATAACAACAGCGTACTAAAAAGCTTAGCCAACATTGATCCAAAAACGCTCAACAAGGATCAGCTAATGAACTACCGCTTATTTAAATATGAGCGAGAAACCGAGCAGCAAAGCTACCTTTATCAAGATAAGTATTTTCCGGTAAATTTTTTAAGTGGCTGGCATACTTACTTTGCAGAAGCGCCCGCTAATATGGCTTTTTTAACAGCTGATGATTACAACGCATTTTTAATCAGCCTTGCCGACTACCCGCGCTTTAATCAGCAAAATATTGATTTAATGAAAGAAGGAATAAAAACAGGATTTACCCATTACTGTAAAACCTTTGAAAATTACAGCCAAAGCATTAGCGCGCACATAGTTAAAAACCCCGAAAACAGCGCCCTTTACGAGCCCTTTACGCGTATACCTAATACCTTTAGTGCAGTGCAAAAATCAAAGTTAAAACAAAAAGCACAAGCCGTAATTAAAGACAAAGTAATTCCTGCGTATCAGCATTTTTACGACTTTTTTGAAAATGACTATATGCCACACTGTAGAGCGCAGCCGGGCATAGCAAGCGTTAAAGGCGGGCTTGACTACTACAAGTACACAGTTAATTACTACACCACAACAAACGCCACACCTAAACAAATACACCAACTAGGTCTTAGAGAAGTCGCGCGTATTAAGGCGCAAATGCAAAATATTATTGATGAAGTAGGCTTTGATGGCACCTATAGTGAGTTTTTAGAATTTTTAGCAACCGATGAGCAATTTTACGCAAAAGACGCGCAAGACTTGCTAGAAAAAACCGCGTTCATCACGCAAAAAATGTATGGTAAATTGCCCACTTACTTTGGCCACTTACCGCGTAACACCTTTACTATTAAAGGCTCAGCAAGTCGTGGTGCGTTTTATATGCCACCACCAGATAACCGCTCACCAGGTACTTACTTTTTAGCCTCAACACCTAAACTGCAGCCTTTATATAATTTAGAAGCACTTAGTCTGCACGAAGCCATACCCGGGCACCATTTACAAAACGCCATTGCTATGGAGTTAAATGTCCCCGAATTTAGACGCACACTTAGCCACTCTGCATTTGGCGAAGGTTGGGCACTATACACAGAACGCTTAGGTAAAGAAGCTGGTTTTTATCAAAGCCCGTACAGCGACTTTGGTCGTTTAGGCTACGAAATGTGGCGTGCAGTGCGCTTAGTGGTTGATACCGGTATTCATGCCTTTGGTTGGAGCCGCCAAAAAGCAATTGATTACTTAGCCAGTCATACCGCTTTACCACAAAGTGCGGTGGAGGATCAGATAGATCGTTACATTTCATGGCCAGGCCAAGCGCTCTCGTACAAAATGGGCGAAATAAAAATACGAGAACTACGTGCAAAAGCCGAAAAAGAGCTTGGTACACAATTTGATATACGCAGCTTTCACGACACTGTTATTGGCCAAGGCTCATTGCCTATGGCAGTGCTTGAAGACGTTATAAACGATTGGATAGCAAAACAAAAATTGGCTATTTAACATTAATGAGGACGGTATTATTTTCCGCCTCTTTCTAAACGGACTTTTTAATGAAACACCTACTTATTTTTATATCATTCATTTTATTTAGCAGCCAAGCTAATGCGTTTTGTTTAGAAGCATCAAACTACATAGAGGGCGTAAAATATGGCGTTTGTGGGGAGCAAACAGATTCAATTTCCCTTACGCCTTATTTTATTATATGGATGCTTTTAAATGTGTTATTTGGGCAAATGCTTAATAAACCAAATGTACACGTGGGGTTTAAGTATTTACTTTTCCTTTGTGCATTTCCACTCAGCCCGCTAGTGCTTTTAATGAATTTAACTGGAATGATGGTATCTCGCGTTTATAAAAAATATTCAAACCCAGCAGCAAATAAAACCCAAGCTAACCATGTTTGCGCAGAACCTGTTATTGAAAAGCCGAGTGTTAATCAGCTAACAATTGGCGAGTACACTTTTGACAGTCTGCAGCAGTCCTTAATTAAAGAAGATAACCTCTACACATTAGAGCCTAAATGCATGCAGGTACTTAGCTATTTAATAGAACAACAGCCAAGAATAGTTAGCCTTGAAGAGTTACACAATAATGTATGGGAGAATCAAATAGTAACCGATACCGCAGTTAGACGAGTTATTAGCAAACTACGTGTAGCCCTTAACGATAACGACACAAAAAACCCCAAATATATAAAGTCTGTAATGAAGCGAGGTTATCAGCTTATAGCGGAAGTAAAAACACAACCTATTGAATAGTAATGACTTATAAAGTTAATGGCTTTGTTATCGTTATTTTTTGCCAATCGATTTAATTTTGTTTAGGCGCTATAGAGCGACCCATAAAATTAAATAACTAAGGAAAAAATATGAAACATTTACTGCCGCTAGCACTATTATTAATTACAACATTAGTTACCATCAGCTTATTAGGTAACGCGCAATGTATAGAAATAGGTAACGCATCTATTGCCAGTATTTCATTTGGCACATGTGATTTATCAAGCGCTAAAACAACGCTTTCACCGTTAGTTACCATTTTTTGGTTAGCAATGAATATGCTTTTTGCAATCATAATGCCTAAACCATCTATTGCTAAAAAGTACAAAATTGCTTTATTTATTTGTAGTTTACCGCTTAGCGTATTTGTATATTTAATTGCTTATGTATCTATTAACCTCACTAACACGACCAAACCAGTTCAATAAAACCTAAACAGGTGAGTAAGCAATACTTGCTCACCGCTTCATTACTAAAACTTGCAGCCGACTAATCCCTACCCACTTTTGCTTCGTAAACTTAATGATTACAAAAACCAGAGCATAAGTATGAGCAAACGCATTTTATATTGGCTACAAAACGATTTACGCCTAACCGACAACCCATTTTTTAGTGACCTTATGTTGCAGCAATGCGCGCTTGATATTGTATTTGTTATTAACCCGCACTGGTTTAAAAATAATAACTACCAACAAAAACCTTACGGCATACACAAACAGCAGTTTTTAATGCAAAGCTTGTACGAACTACAACAAGCACTTATTGAGCGTGGGCAAACCCTGCATGTGCTTGATGGCGAACCCGTATCGCTTTTAAAAGCGCGTATTAATGAGCAAAATATTGATGAAGTTGTATACAGCGAACAATTTGGCGTGTACGAGCAACGCCAAATAAACTTACTCAAAGCACATTGCCCCAATACACAATTTACAGGGTCGCAGCAAGACACGCTCTTTAAGCAAAGTGACCTCCCCTTTGATTTAAGCGAATTACCCAAACACTTTACCCCGTTTCGTAAAAAAGTAGAGGCCGCCAATAGCCCCATTACACCTTCTACTTTGCCAAACGGTTTGCTCCCTCAGCCAATAACTTTGTGCGCAAAAAAACCTATAGAACGTATAACAAATAAAGGCGTAATGCATGGCGGGCTTAACAGTGCGCAAGCTCATTTAAAGCAATACTTTGCAGGCGCAATGCCAAGTACTTATAAAACGACTCGCAACGAACTTGATGGCTTTAACAACACCACCAAATTTAGTACTTGGCTTGCCTTTGGCTGTATAAGTGCAAAACAAGTTTACAAAATCGTAGAAAATTACGAGCAATGCAATACGGCAAACGAGTCTACTTATTGGATTAAATTTGAACTGCTATGGCGAGAGTATTTTAAATGGCACGCACTTAAAGCAGGTAACACCCTGTTTAGCTTTAAAGGGCAAAAACAAACTAAACCGCTTACTACTTTTACACCTACACGCTTTGCTGCTTGGTGTAACGGCACAACGCCTTACCCGCTTGTAAATGCCATTATGAAAGAGCTAAACACTACGGGTTACATTTCAAACCGAGCAAGGCAAATTGCAGCAAGCTGTTTAGTAAACGAGCTTGCCCTTGATTGGCGATACGGCGCAGCCTATTTTGAGCAGCAACTTATTGATTACGATGTAGCAGCAAACTGGGGCAACTGGCAATACATAGCCGGTGTGGGGGTTGACCCGCGTGGCGGCCGCCACTTTAATATACAAAAGCAAACGGCGCAGTTTGATCCAAATGGTGTTTATACCAATAAATGGCACGGGCACAGTAATAAAACACAGCAGCTCGATCACTTAAACGAAGTAGACTGGCCTATTTAAGCCAATCTCCCTCCACCAGGTTATATTTTAAAACAGCTGCGCAATGCCTATATTAATGGCAAAGCCACCTAAGGTTAAAAACAAAAATAAACAACCTGCTAATAACAGTGGCTTTATACCCGCTTGGCGAATAGCGCCAACGTGGGTACGAAGCCCAAGTGCGACCATGGCAATGGTAAGTAGTATATTGTCAAACCATATAATGGCGCTTGTAGTACCTTGCGGAATAACCGATAACGAATGCACGCCACTTGCCACTATAAATAACACTGCAAACCAAGGGATTGTAATTCCTGATTTTTGCTCGCCGCCCTGTGCGTTTATGTTTGCATGCTTTTTACTTTGCCAAAACGATAAGCCTACTAAAAATGGCGCAAGCATCATTACACGGAGCATTTTTTCTATCACGGCGGTGTCGGCTGCATTGGCACTTACCGCAGTCCCTGCTGCTACCACTTGCGCAACTTCATGAATGGTTGAACCAACAAAAATACCGTACGCATGCTCACTCACACCCATATATTCAAACATAATTGGGTAGGCAAACATACTTAACGTGCCAAACACCACAACCGTTGCCACCGCTACAGATACTTTATGCGCTTGTGCTTTTATAACTGGCTCAGTTGCCATTACCGCTGCGGCGCCACAAATAGAGCTACCCGCACCTATTAGTATGGTTGTTTGTTCATCAAACTTAAAAACGCGCTTACCTAGCTGTACTGCTAATATAAACGTACCAAGCAGCATTACCACATCGGTTAATAGGCCATGCCAGCCTACACCCGCTACTTGCGCAAAAGTAATTCTAAACCCAAATAAAATAACGCCCGCTTTGAGTAATATACTTTTAGCGTAATCAACGCCTACATCTGTACGCGTAGCTATACGCGAAAACACACTGTTACCCACAATAATGCCAAGCACTATACCAATTGTTAAGGAGCTAAATTGCGCACTTTGCATTATAGGTAACTTACTTAATGCAACAGATGCCCCCGCTAACACAACCACCAGCAGCATACCTAACCACCAGCGCGTATCGCCGTATTGCTTAGTATTAATACCTATAGGCTGAAAACTATTTTTAATAGCGCTAAGCATAATATTCCCTCACTTAAACCATATTGATGTGTTGACTTAATTGTAAGAAAGCTCAAAATATAACTCCAATATATTAAAATCATGATTTGATAACTTAAAGTTATACAATTTAGAGTTATGCAATTTAAGGTTATACAATGAACTTACATGCGCTTAGGGTGTTTTATACAGTGGCTAAATTGGGTAGCTTTTCAGGCGCAGCCGAAGCGCTTTGTATAAGCCAGCCCGCTATTTCTAAAGCGCTAAAAGAGCTAGAGCATCAGTTAAATATTCAACTTATTGAACGTGCATCTAAGGGTAAAAAGCTCACCTTAAGCGAAGGCGGCCAAGCTTTGTATGATCACGCCCGCAGTATTTTTGCTATCGAAAAAGCCGCCATTGAAGATATTAAATCGCGCACAGGGCTTAAGCGCGGTACATTAGTTATAGGCACCAGCACCACCATTGCCAGTTATTGGCTACCGCCTTATTTAGCCAAATTTTGTGCGCAGTACCCGCATATAAAAGTAGAAGTACAAGTGGCTAATACCGCGCAAATTGAGCATGCCTTACTTGAATGCACTATCGATTTAGCACTGGTTGAAGGTACACCTACCGAGCCGCACATTATTAGTAAGCACTGGCAAAATGATTTAATGAGTGTGGTTATACCGAGCAACTTTAAGCCCACTAAAGACTTAAAAGCATGGTTAAACGAGCAGTTTTGGTTATTACGCGAGCCAGGCTCTGGCACGTTAGAAATGTCGGTAAAGTTATTAGCACAACATGACGTACAAGCAGAGCAAAGTATGCAATTAGGCAGCAACGAAGCCATTGCCAGGGCTGTTGCTCAAGGTATGGGGGTCGCTTTATTGCCAAATGTAGTCACAGAAGATTTAGTGCAGTTAGGCAAATTAACGCGCCTGAGCCAAAAAAATAACAAGCAACTCTCTCGGCCGCTATACCAACTGCATTATAAAAACAGACCGTCTTCGCATGCTGCGCAAGCGTTCGAAAAAAGCCTGTTTAGTGAATAATATTTATATGAGTGAATTTAGATCTGAGCTGTAAGTTGCGAATGTTTGGTTTAAAGACACTGGTTATACCCACATTCGAGTTTGCTTTAGAGCGCACCGGAAAGCCAATTCGAAAACATGCGCTTGTTACTCCGTTTATCTAATGTATTAATTCATGTTAGAGGAAGTTACACTAATCGCATTTAAATCACTAAGTGAATTCGGGAATTCTCGACCATCTCCTACGATTGAAGTGACTAAGTCAAAAAACCAAGGGTCAGAGTGTGGAGATGTTACGACTGATTCAATGAGAGTATTTAAATCCAGCTTGACAGTATATCCTGATCTGTAGGAATCTAAGTTAGCTCTAATCTCTTCTGGATCTACTGAGTACGGGGCGTCTCCCCCTATGACATCATTAACAAAACCAAAGTCTCTTAAACATAAACGAAATTCATTCTCGAAAGAATATGGCATGCTTTTGCAATAAATATGTGTTAAGAGATTGTCGCCTCTAGCTGGCATTTGGTTTTTAAAGTCTAAATATTCAATTAGTCCACCTAGTACAGTATAGTTTTTGTTTTTTCCTAATGATGATTTAAGTCGACCTATAGTAGACTTAATTGCAATTCCGTTGTGATGATTACAGTATAACTTCCACATATGATAAGACTCATGAGTGCTGATATTCCAGCAAGTCACATAAGAATTGTAGATGGCAGCCTCATACATATTTCTTTGTAAATCGATCTCCCTCGATTTTTGTTCGGATTGCGGAACTTGTGCCATTCCTACTTCTGGCATTCCACCAAACTGTACTTTACTGTTACCAAAAAACTGAGGAGCAAATTTGGTATTTAGAATTCTTTCTACAAGTGATTCCCAATGTGCAGTTGGAACTTTCCCCTCAAACGGGTCAACTTCCCAATTTTTATCTAATCTTGCAAACCAAAGGGATTGACTTGAAAGTAAAGAAATAAACTTGCTTAAATCCATATACTTCCAAATCACAGTATCATCATCTAGGGTTTCGCCATTCGTAAATGGCTGAAAAACATTTTTGGAAATCTCTTCAAATCGCTCTGTTCGCACCAAGCTCACTTCATCAGCCCACCGCTCAACATATAAAACGGTATCAGTAGCATCCGCAAGTATATTGAAATTTGTTACAGAATCACCTAACCGCACTGAGACGTTGTAATGGGTATTTAGCCCCGTAATATTTCGTTCACAGTCAACCAACTCAAATTTCTCGAGAGAGTGAGTTTTCCTAAGCTGTTTGATTTTTTTTAAGTTCACCTTTACCACTCATTCTAGAAGAAACAATTTATAGTGCGCCCATAATGCAAAAAACAAAGATAGCTAAATGGGCAAAACCCGACTTCACACATTATAATTTTAAGAAATCACTCATAGCAGTTCATCAGCTACCCATAAATCTATTAGCTAAATCCGTAAGCTCTTATACCCCCAAGCTGAATTCACAAACCCTGCGTTAAATCTTGTGCCAGTGTGCCCGTTGGTTTTTCAATTACGCGTACTAACTCTTTACCATCGTCTTTTACTATAAACGTTGGCGTGTATTGCAAGTCGTGCGCTAGTGCTATTCCAGCGTCGTCTTGCTTGTTGTAACCCACGGCCACATATTTAACGCTTGCAAGTTTTACCTTAGACGCATCAAGTAACTTAATAAGCTTTGGGACTTCGCGTTGGCTGTCGTGACACCAAGTGCCAAATAATACAACTAATGCCTTGCCTTCTAGCTTTTGCATTAAGGCTATATCTTGCTCGGTTGGCGTAAATGCGTTGTACTGCTTATTAAACTTATCGTAATCGCTTAATAGTACATCAGTTGTAATACCCCCCGCAAATGGTGCGTCAGCAGCACAGCTTAATAACGGCATGCTTAAAGCACACAATAAAATTAATTGTTTAAACATGAGGTTACTCTTAATTTAGGTATTAAACGACTATACCCAATATTAAGCGTGGAGTGAACAGCTCTCAGGCGTTACTTTTTATCCATAAAAAAGTTTACTTGCGATAAGTTAGTTAAATATTCTCGCCTTACGCCTTTATTCTCGGCTAACTTATCTAAGTCACCAATTAAGGTAACAAGCTTAGTGTGTGAGTGACGGTTTGTTTCTATAAAATCATCTTGCTTGTCATCACTATTATCACGCTCTTTTTTATGCATTGAGTAGCTGTTTTCGTTTTCTTCAAGCCAAATATCGTCAATTAAGCGAATGTCACTTTTACTAACGGTTTGCTCTTGCATCGCCATTTGCAGCTCGTATTGGTTAGTTTGCGGGTTAAACGCATACATTTTTGCATCAACATCCACTTCGTGAGACTGATCAAGCCCCACTAGCTCTTTATTTTTAACCGCAGTCCCTACGTTATAACTCTCTTCTTTGTTGTAGTAATCAGGGCGACTGTATTGATAATCAAAATGGCTACTTACATTTTTACTTTGCGTTACACCGCTAAGATCCCCTAATTGGGTTCGATCAGTCGCTTGGCTTAGCTCAATGGTACTTTTAGGCTGATAATCGCCGTTATCCAGCGCATAAGAAAATGTAGCATCAAAATCAGCGAGCTTAGAAATCCCCGCGCCTAAGGTATTTGGCGCTTTATCGCCAAGGCCTTGGTAACGAGGATCATTTGTGATCATATTATCGACTAAGTCGGCCACCATAGCGCGCCCGTTATTAAATTGCTGACTGGCAAGCGACTCTAATTTGCTATAACGCTCAGCCGCTGATGACATGCTCGTAAATGCACTTTTAAATAATGCAAACCCTTGCTGCATTACCTCGTCGCCTTTGCGCCCATATGCCGACTCTTTATCGTCCTGGGTGCTGTTTACTCGGCTATCTTCTAGGCTTTGATCGAGCGACGCTAAATACTGCTGCATTTGCTGTTTGTCTTTAGCGCCAATGGTTGACATATCGAGTGCAAAATCAATGTCGTTTTGCCCACCTACAGCTTTAAACACGAGTGCTTGCTGGTTTGATGCTTCATCAATGGAGTAACTTAAATCAAGCGTGTTCTCTTTCGAATCAAGATCTTTATTTTGCGTTGTTGAAAACGACACATCAAAGCCTGTTAGCTGCTCACTATTAAACCCTGCTAAAAAATCTAAACTCATGTCTGTTTGGTTTGGCACTATAAGAGGATTAAATGAGTTTTCACTCACTTTAAAAAATTCATCGGCCATTTCGCCAACACCACTGAGCACCTGCGTAAGTGCTTTATGCTCAGCCTCAGATAAATCGCCATTAACTTCGTAACTTAAGCTAAAGCCATCAACGGCTTCGCCTGTTTCTTCGTCATAACCTTGTGACGAGTTGAAGGTAATGTTTATAACATCACCTTCTTTAGTTTTTACCGAGAGCTCAAACAGGTAGTTATCGTCATCCTCGTATTTTGCGCGATTGAGGCTTTCGATGTAGGGATTAAGTGAGCGCTCAACACGTTGCTGACTTGAGGCTAAAAACGTTTTTTGCTCATGCCCAAGTTGCCCCAAACTCGATAAAATATCGCTGGTATTAGCATAGGCACCCTGAATATTTTTAACGGATGTATTTAATCGCTCAATTAATTGGGTACTATTTTCGTTTTTTAATAACCCCTCATGCTGAGAGCTTATTACGGTGCGCAGGGCGAGTTCTTCACCGGAGAGTTTATAGTTAAGAGTGCTAGGCGTACTTGAAATAGTAAATAGCGAAGTAAGTTGCTGTTGTAAAATATCCCCTACTTTTTGATTGCTAGCTAGTGCTTCGTCAATAGTGTGGTTATTTAGCTGGCTTAATAATTCATCGGATATTTTGGGGGCGTTAGTTTGTAAATCATTAATAGCTTGAAGGTCGCTACCGGTCAGTAGCGAAGGACTCACAGAGGTTTGGTTAGCGTTATTAACTGATTGGGCAAGTAAAGTGCTTAAATTAGACCGGCTGCCAAGTGCATTATAAACCATGATTATCCTTAATCTCTAGACCCTATTAAGTAATGTATCGGGCGCTTAGTTAAAAGCTTTAGCTTAAGGAGATATTTTTTACCTATTATTTATACAAACAACCCACCTAGCTCTTAAGCGCTATTCTGCTCGCTTATTACTCTTCATTTGTTTCTTTTATTCTTTGTAATAAAAAGTCGACCGCCGCTTTTACCTTTGGCACTAAAGAGCGCTGTTTTTTATACAACAAATAAACCGCCATATTGGTGTTTTGCGTTATCGCTAACTCATACTCAAAATTAGACTTCTGAAGCTCATCCGTTTCATGCTCTGATTTTAGCCCCCTTCGAGTCGACATTAAAACTCCTTCACCGTTGCAGGTTTTTTTAGCAAGCCAAAGTCCATTATTTGAAATAGCGATAGCAGGTGCTGATACGTTGAGCCATTGTTCACCTATTTATCACAACCACCACGAATAATGATATCGACATCGTCACGCCCATTGACGCTGTTTGATAACTTTAAACTAAGCGTGTTTTTAACGCGCTCTACAAAGCTCCTCACACTAGTTATTAAAATCCAGTCATAAAACCATCATAAAAATGTAACTTACTGAATGTTTACACATTGTTTGCACCTTCTATTTTTATAGTTTGCCCACTTTAATAAAATAATAAGCGTGCATACATGAATATAAAACCTTTTATATTTTATTCAGTTATCGCCTCTACTACATTTTTATATGGCTGTGGCGGTACTGAGCAAACAACCGATAGCAGCACAGAGCAAACTGACTCATCATCAACAACCACCTCAACGGGCTTAGTTATTAACGAAATTGTCGCAAGCCCAAGCGATACCACCTACTATTGGATTGAGCTATACGCCACTGAAGATATAGCCGACTTATCGGTATTTTCACTTGTTGATGATAACGCCGACAGAGAGCCTCAAGCTTTGCCTGCAGTATCGCTTTCCCAAGGTGAGTTTATTGTTATTCAAGCCATTGATGAAACCGACACCCCGCCCGCTAGCGGCTGTTACGTAACCTTTAAATTAGGTAGCGACGATGCGGTTACATTATACGAGGACGGCACTGCGGTGTCTGTACTTGATTGGGAAGAAGGTGAAGCCGCTGAAGGCTTTAGTTACGGCTCCGGGCTTTTTTATTGCCGAGCTTAAACAAAGTAAAAAAACAAAACGCTCGCCATTTTATAAACTTATGAGCAAACACCACATATCCCCTGCCTCGTTTAGTAAATACTGCATTGGCTGTGCTTTGCTTTACCCCGAGCGTTTAAAAGTAAACCGCTTTAAACCTGTTTTAGCCCGTTTAAAACACCTTAACCGCACTAACCCCCTTTTACCTTTAGAGAATAATTAAAATGACCAAATTAGATCTTATTTTTCTTTCCCGCTTTTTAGTAAACATTCTATCGCTGGCTGTACTTTGCTATGGCTGTTACTTTCGCGTAAGTAAAAATGCAGTGGTAGCAGGCTCGTTTATTTTATTTGGCGTAGGCGTTTTTATTATTACCTTTTTGTTGCACGGCGTTGATATGTCGATGGAATTTGCATTTGGCCTATTTGCCGTATTTACCATGCTAAGGTATCGCACTGAGTCTATTTCGATTAAAGAAATGACCTACTTATTCCTTGTTACTGCCATTGCTTTACTGACCTCTGTAGGGCAAATGAGTTTAATTGAGCTAAGCATTCTTAACGGTATTATTTGCTTAATTGCCTTTTTGATTGACTCAAGCGTATTTGTAAAACGCTACGAAGTACAAAGCGTTTGCTACGAGCGCATAGAAAACATAACCCCGCAAAACCAAGCCACACTCATCCATGATTTAAAACAGCGCACAGGCCTAAACGTAGTTGCCGTAGATATAGAACACATCGACTTTTTAAGAGACGTAGCGCAACTAAAAGTAAGTTACTTAGCCGAAAAACAAACAAAGGCAGCCTAACATGACCTCTAAACAAACGATTACCTATGCGGCACTTTCAGCTCTTTGCCTTGTTAGTAACGCAAGCTTTGCCAAAATTAACGACGATATAGACCTAAGCGGCTATATCATGCTCGACTACAACAAGTTTGATACCTCATTGTTAGAGGGGTAATACGACAGCAACAGCTCAGAAAGTACCTCAGAAATACGCCGCGCTCGCCTAAGTTTTAAATCAGACATAAGCAAAGACTGGAAAAGTAAATTTCAGCTTGGCTTTGCCGATGGCGAAACCGAAATAAAAGACGCCTACCTAGAATACTCTGGCTGGAAATATGCCGATTTAACCATAGGCTAGCAAAAAGAAAGTTTTGGCCTAGAAAAACTAACTAGCTCGCGTAAATTGCTAATGCTTGAGCGCAGCATGATAAGCGAAGCGTTTTCACCAGGGCGCAGCTTAGGTATTAGCCTATCGGGAGACATAGCCTCAGTAAATTGGCAACTAGGTTATTACGAGCCCGATGAAGACGAAGCAACGTCTGCTATTACAGGGCGCTTAGCCTGGGTGCCATGGCAGCAAAACACCAACCTTTTACACCTAGGCATCGCATTTAGTGAAAGGCAGTACGACGGTAACGAATTTAGAGTGAATGAACCTCTTGAAGTTTACACCGCCGACTCATTAATAGAAGGCGATAAAATTAATGCAGATAGCCTCTCGCAACAAGGCGTAGAGCTACTATGGCTTAAAGATAGATTTACCATGATGGCCGAGTGGCAACAAGCACAAGTAACCAGTATTGAAAATACAACCAATGATTACGAAGGCGGCTATTTGCAATTTGGTTATCAGCTATCAGGCGGATACCGTAAGTATAAAAACGCAAAACTAGGCGCAAGCTCAGAGCCAGGCTGGGAAATTACAGGCCGCTACAGCCTACTTAAGCTCAAGCAAGAAAACCAAGACGCAAAAACCTACACCCTTGGTGTTAACTACACCGTAAACAAAAACATAAAGTTTATGGCCGACTACATTAAAGCCGACTACTTTGAAGCAGGCGGTACTATCACATCGGGCAATGCAATCTCATTAAGGCTACAGTATTCGTTTTAATACGTTTGGTGTTTAGTAGGTTAGCCCAAACCTGTGTTAAACGTTACGTTTAATACAGGGGCTTATTTTAATAGAGCTGTTTAAACTCTCTAAAGGTTACTTATCAGGCTTGTACTTATTCCACTAATTACAGTAAGGGATTTAAGTTTCCCTGTTCACTAATTAATATCGTTCAATAAAAATGAACACCAGCATTTAGTGAACAAAAGATGGACAAGGGCTAATACAGGCAGCTATCGAAAAACTAAACTTGCAAACGAGTTTAGGCACAAAGTATGAAACTTTTAAAAAAGAGTGTACTGAGGGCGAACTCGCTTTGCCTAATGTTAAAAGCAATGCATAGTAAAAACGCTGCCCATGCCGAATCACTCTTAATTGCTTTGTTAGCTGCGTTTCAAAATTGGCAATACTTCAGGTATTTCAGTATCTAGCATTTCCAAAACGCTTTTAAAACCATGTATAGGTGACCACCCTAATTTGTCACATGCAGATGATGAATCATATACGCGATCTAAGCTTTGAGGTAGTTGCCAATCTCTTTGTTTAAATGCTAGCGCGATGTCAGGACATTGACGCTCGATGACAGATGCAGCATCAGTATATAGAGCTTCACAATCAGAAAGTTGAAAAGGTGTAGCGCCTGAGATTATAAAACGATTAAAACCACTTAAGCGTTTTTCCACAGAACATAAATGAGCGTTTGCTACATCACGAGCATCTATGCCACGAGTAAGGCGAAATACTGCCATTAAATCCGCAGGTTCAGGAAAACATCTCGACATTTGCAGCACAGTAACTGGAAGCTGAAACAACTTTGAAATTTCTTCTAGCTTAGCTTCAGCCGCAATTTTACTTTTATGATAAATCGACTTGGGTTGAGGAGTAACGTCTTCATTTATCCAACCTGCAATACCTTTAGGTGTTGAAGCATAGCCGTACAATGCAGTAGTGCTGGTAAAAATAAAGTGCTTAATACCTGCTTTTAATCCAGCCAGAGCGAGTTTCTCGGTCGCGTCTACGTTGATAGACTGAAACTCTGAATCAGGTACTAAACCAACATGTGGAGCGTGAAGAGCCGCTGTATGAATGATGACATCAACATTTTTAAGAGCCCGATCAATCAGATCACTATCAAGAATATCACCAATGTAATCGGCTGTTGAGCAAGGCGTTTTATCAATGCCGACCACGTCATGGGTGCGCATTAATTTAATATAGATTGCACGCCCGACTCTACCGGCAGAGCCTGTTACTAAAATTCTCACTATGACACCTTACTAATGATTGACCTCAAAGCAGCTAACGCCCTGTTAACAGGCAATAAAATAGTTGGTTAAAATAAGCGACGAAGGAGCAAAAACCAACTGTTATTTGTCCTTTTAAGTGACTTGTTATATGCAATTAACTCTCATACTTGGTTTTCATCTGCATAGCTACGTGTTCAATTTCTGGATATATTGTTGATCTCATTATTCCTAAAGATGCTAATTGTTCTAATATTTTATGCTTGTGTTCTCTCATCACAATTAGCCTTTTAGAATCTATTAGAGCTTGCTTGCTTTCGGAAAAGTCAGCGCAACTCGTCTTTTTATTGTTTATACCAAACAATAAAAAAGCACCTTCTTGCTTAATAATTCTTGGGTTGTCTAGTCTAGGCTTAACACAAACAACAGTTTCCAAATGCTCAGCTTTAATCAGTGGCGCGAAATATGGCTTTTCCTCTTTGATTTCATGTAAAAGAAGTTTGATTTCACCTTCTTTATTAAAATCTTCTTCACTTTTAAATTTAATATTTTCAATTGAAAAAGCAGGAGGTCTTCGGGCTAAGTTTGCAATTACAGAAACAGTGTCACTGTCATAGAATTTGATATCATTCATATCAAAATCATAGATTATGACCTCTCCGTCATCATTTTCTTCACTACTACAAGCGAAATAAAGAGCAATTAAGGGGTTTTTAGTAATATCTAAAAGTCTGCTGGGGAGGAAGTAGTGTTGCATTTTTACTAAATGTTCAAAAGTGCTAGCAGCTTCTTGGAAGTCATTTGGACATTTAGTAATAATTTCACGGTACATTCTATGTTCGTTTTCTATGAGCCCGTCATTTCTATAAATCGAAGGTTGTGCTTTAAATCCAAAATAACCTTGCCCTCGATAATACAATTCACCATTAGAATTAAGCTTTTCAATTTCACCTAAGAATGTTCGTACACTACCAATTGACGTATGGTTTGCAATTGATGTCCGCTTTTTACGGTCATCAATCTCACTCATCTGACTTTGGTGTTGCCTAAAACTCTTTTTATCGTATTTAGAGAATGAGTCACTAACAGTAAAAGTGCCTTTATCCTCAACTAACAGCGTTGACCATTTTTTTCTTAGATAGGTTCTTACCGTTGGAATGCTCCAATCAGTATATTTAGCTAATTCTGAAAGCTTAAACTTAGACTTAGTTTTATGCTTTTCAGAAAAAAACATAAAGGCTTTATCTACGTGATTCCATTTATCAGCTACCACTGAACTCTCCTTGCATATAACAATTTAATAGTGCGCTCATCGCGCATATTTCTGCCGACTTAACGCTCACTTATCTACTTTATATAGTTTTAACAAATTACCTAAGGTATTACTATCACTAAGTTTTCTAAAGTTTTTAGGTAAAGTTAAATAACCCAATTTGCGCGTAGCGCTTATTTTCATGAATATATGCGCAAAGAGCAGTTTAACTAATCAATTAACGACGATATTTAGCCAATATCAATGAGCGGTTATCACTGATAAACGCCTTACTACATTTTTAACTTAAGATAGCTTAGCTTGTGGGGAACTCTTTTAATATGTGCTACAACATTCAACCGCAATGCATACCGTATTAAATCAAAAAAGATAAGTATGATATTTTAATTTGGAATCTCTATTTAATGCTTTGATTAGGTAAAGCCTAAAAAACCAAATTCTATTCCCTATGAAGAGAAGTCTATGAGAAAAACCCAAATAAGGAACGACAGCACCATCCCTACAAGCCTTGCCACATATAGCTCTTCATTCCAGATGTGTGACAAACCATTCCAAAGTTGAATGAGAAAGAACATATAGCGATCTTTTTTGATCAAAATACAGCGATTATCCGATTAAGTGCAATTTGTCATAAAACTGCAATCAAAATAGGTGATAATTTAAACTCGAACTGTATTTTTTATAATCTAGAAGTTGAAGTAAATGAGCACACCAATGACGCAACTCACATTTGCGTTACAATCGTTTGAAGATCCTCTCTCTGCGGCTATGGGCCACACAATGGAATACGAGCAGTTAACCTTGCAAGCCAGTGCTATGCATGAAATAACGCTGCAGTGCGTATTGCCTGACGACGCCCACGAAAACGATATTATTTCGCTGAGCGCAACGTATCCCAGTGCCCGTGATGCGCAATACTTTACTGAAAAAGTACTCACTAACGCCGACTTAGAGCGTGGTTATGTGTATTTAACATTAAGTAAAATTACCCAAAGCCACTGCTTAGTAATGCAATTGATGCTGCATGGCTTAAATGCCACTTTAAAAAATAGTTTACAGTTTGATATGCAAGTAAATGCGTTTGAGGCTGGTTATAAAAATCAGCAAGCACTAAAAAGCCAAACTAAGCCACATGGCGTTAAAAAATACTTTCGTAATATGAGCTCAAGTTTATTTTCGTTTTTTTAATGTGTTGGTATACAAATTTATAAAAACTTAATCAGCAAAACTCACTTTACCCATAGTGACCCCTGCAATACCCTGCGCAGTATTATTTAGGTGCTGCTGCTCACCTGCTAGGCATTCGTTGGCTAAAATGGCAAATAGTACGGCTTCTTTGGCATCGGGGTTTATGCCTAAATCGTCGGTATTTTTAAACGCTTTAATAGTCGGGCACAGCGCATTAAGGTGCGCCATTAATAATGGGTTATGAATACCGCCACCACTTGCGTATACCACACACTCTTTAGCACTTTGCGCGCATTCGTTTAACGCATTTGCAATTACCCTTGCGCTAAACATATTTAAAGTTGCCATTACATCTTCATGGCTTAAGTGCTGTGTATTTGTTTGCAGCTGAGCGGCATGCAAATACGCTAAATTAAATACTTCAGGCCCTGTTGTTTTAGGCAGCGCAAGCTCAAAAAAAGTGTTGCTACACATTGCATTTAATAAGGCTGTATTTACCTTGCCCGCTTTTGCTATTTTTGCGCCATCATCAAAGTGCATGCCTTTAAAATGCTGCTGTACGTACGCATCCATAATGGTGTTACCTGGGCCTATGTCGCTACTAAATACGCTATTTGTATCACCGCTTTTAGGTAAAAACGTTAAATTAGCAATACCACCCATGTTTAATAAAATGCGGTTCTCATTGGGGTTTGCAAAAAATAAGTAATCGCCATATACCGCAAGCGGTGCACCTTCCCCTCCTGCGGCTATGTGTTTTTGCCTAAAGTCGCCAATCGTTGTAATACCGGTAGTAACGGCTATTTGGTCGCTGTCGCCAATTTGTAATGTGCCATAAGTAAAGCTTTTATGATTATGCTGCGACTGTGGGCAGTGGTAAATTGTTTGCCCGTGACTGGCTATTACATCAATACTTGATGGATTTACCTGCCAAGTATGTAAGCACTGATTAACCATATCGCCATGGAGTTTACCCACCCACGGGTTTAGTAAGGTTACAAGTTCTAAATCACACTCTCGTTTGGCAAATACCTGCTTTATTTTGCTTTTATACTCGTTGTTATAGTCAACGGTGGTAAAGTTCAGCACTTCAATTTGCGTATTTATACCTGCGCCCGTTACCTTACACAGTGCTACATCGAGCCCATCTAACGAGGTACCACTCATTAAACCTATAATTAAACGGCTTGGTTTTTGGGCACTATTATAAAGGGCGGCTATGTGTGGGTGCATAAAGGTATCTTAAACAGGTATCATATTTTGCTTATATTAGAGTAATTTAAAACAAAGTTATAGCCGTAAACGGTTAATCTTTGTGATTGTGCAATCTCTAATTGCTTGCTAAGTTGACCCGTATGCAACAGACACTTAATTAAAACAATGATCACCCTAAGAGACTTTAAACCAAAAGACGCGCCACACATTATTAATACCTTAAATGATGAACAGGTTACGCGCTTTTTATCCTCTAAAATTCCATTCCCGTATACTCAAGCCGACGCCGACTGGTGGATAAACCAAGGCTCTAAAAGTGGAATAGTTAAGGCCATTGTTGAAGATGAGCAATTTGCGGGGTGTATTGGTATCACCCCCGGAGAATTTGAATATAGCCGCAGTGGCGAAATAGGCTATTGGCTTAATAGCCACTTTTGGGGGCAAGGAGTAATGAGCCTGGCTATTTCGCATATTTGCGATGACGCATTTAAAAGCTCAAACCTAAACCGTATTTTTGGCGCTGTATTTGCTGGCAATACTGGCTCTATAAAGGCACTCACTAAATGCGGCTTTAAAGCTGAAGCCGTTCTCAAACAGGCCATTTATAAAAATGGTGTGTTTTACGATAGCCATATTTTTAGCAAGCTAAAATAAACCGTTTAGAATAAATACTCTGCAAAGCTTGAATTACCAGCCTCGCGCCCAAAGCTCGTGTATTAAGGTACAAATTTTTATTTTCGTATAACTTAGCGCGCATTATTGTTTAGGCTCAACCTGGTTTTAAACGCGTAAACATTCGCTAAGTAAATTCACTCTTAAGAGGAGATTTTTATGTCTGCAACTAGTCGTCAACTTACTTTAGCATCACGCCCCCACGGTGCCCCTACCGATGAAAACTTTGAACTTAAAACAGTAGATTTACCAGCGCTTAAAGATGGCGAGGTGCTGCTGCGCACTATTTACCTATCACTTGACCCATACATGCGTGGCCGCATGAGTGATGCAAAGTCGTATGCCGATCCGGTAAATGTGGGCGATGTAATGGTAGGCGCTACCGTATGCCAAGTAGAAGAGTCTAAAAACGATAAATACAGCGAAGGCGAATGGGTACTTGCTTACACCGGTTGGCAAGATTACGCCATTACTAACGGCGAAGGCCTTATGCAATTAGGTAAAGAGCCAGAAAACCCATCGTACGCACTCGGTATTATGGGTATGCCTGGCTTTACAGCCTACATGGGCTTACTTGATATTGGCGCACCTAAAGAAGGCGAAACCGTTGTAGTAGCTGCAGCAACAGGGCCGGTTGGCGCAACCGTTGGCCAAATAGCTAAAATTAAAGGCTGTAAAGTGGTAGGCGTTGCTGGTGGCAGCGAAAAATGTACACATGCCGTTGAAAAACTGGGCTTTGATGCCTGTATTGATCACAAAGCCGATGACTTTGCAGAGCAGCTAGAAAAAGCCTGTGATAACGGCATAGATGTTTATTACGAAAATGTGGGCGGTAAAGTGTTTGATGCCGTATTACCTCTACTTAATACCGCAGCCCGTGTGCCTCTGTGTGGTTTAGTGTCGCAATATAATTCTACCAGCCTTCCAGATGGGCCTGATCGTATGGGAATGCTAATGGGGCAATTGCTTACTAAACGTATTAAAATGCAAGGCTTTATAATTTTTGACGACTACGGCCACCGCTACGACGAATTTGCACAAGACATGCAAAAATGGCTTCAGGATGGCAAAGTACAATACCGCGAACACATGGTAGAAGGTATTGAAAACACCATTAGCGCGTTTAACGACATGCTAAATGGTAAAAACTTTGGTAAAACCGTTGTTAAAATTAACGAGCCACTTTAAATTTTACAAAGCGTTACTGCACATGCAGTAACGCCAACAAGGACTGACATGATTAAACTACACCATTTAAATAAATCGCGCTCAAAACGTATTATTTGGCTTTTAGAAGAGCTGGATGTTGATTACGAAATTGTTGCCTACCAGCGCAACACAGAGACCTTTTTAGCGCCTGACGAACTTAAAAAAGTACACCAATTAGGTAAGTCACCAGTGATTGAAGACGATGGCTTAATTGTTACCGAATCTGGCGCGATTACCGACTATTTAATTACTAAATACGGTAACGGTAAATTTGCACCAAAAGCTGGCACTGCAGAATATGTTGAGTATCAACAATGGCTTCACTTTGCCGAAAGCTCAGCTATTTTACCGCTACTGCTTAAAATGTTTGTTTTAAAAGATGGCGCTAAAACAGAGTTTTTAGAAAATTACGCCGATGCAGAAACCGTAAAAGTAATTAGCTACTTTAACGACCGACTCCAAGGTAAACGTTATTTAGTCGGCGACACGTTAACCGGTGCCGATATTATGATGTCGTTTATTGTAGAAATAGTTAAAAACTCAGGCCAACTTGCCCACTTTAAACACCTTGTAAAGTACGATGAGCAATTACAAAGCCACGAGAAGTTTCATACAGCTAATGAGTTAGAAGCTAAATACGATTAATTAGTACAAAACACAGATAAACCAAAGGGGCTTTTGAGCCCCTTTTTTAGTGCATATGTTTTTATTAAATACCCGCTATTTCGCGCTCTGTAATACACTCGTTTGAGGCCATTTCAAACTCGCGACACGTAAGTGGGCGGTTTTCGTAAATAGTACACATTAGCGTGTTACGGTCGAGTGCTTGGCACCAGCCGTCGTCTGCGCGTTTCATTACTTCGCTGCCCCATTTGTCGTAATCAATGTACTGAAAAGGCACGCCCGTGTCGGTCACTATGCGCACTTCTAATTGGCAGCAACATGCTTGGCAATTAGCGCAGGTTACGGGCTCAGGTGTAGAGGAAATAGTTTTACTTGGAATAACAGTATTAGGCATAGTGACTTACTTTTTTTAATAAGCCACTAGGATACAGGAACTCATACCAATTGCTATAATTTAACGCGCTAGTAGTTTTGCTTTTATATCGCTGTAACGCATTTGCTCGCACAGCGCAAAACCACTCAGTTGGCGCACTTTATTACGTGCAAATAATGGCACGCTCATGCCCGCTAAAAAGCGGCACTGGGTTTCAATACCTACACTGTGAATACCTTTTGTTGCCATGTGCGCTAAAAACTCATCCACTTTTTGATAAACAACGTCATCGGCAATGTGAGCAGGCTCTATTGAATACTCAAGCTTTACAGCATTACCACGGCATACACTACAATGCCCGCATTGCGCTGGCGCATTTTGATCGTCAAAATAGCGCGCCAAGTTATAGCTTAAGCAACTTTGTAGCTCAAAAAAGCGTACCAATGCAGCTATACGTTTAATCTCAGCTTGTTCTTTTTCGATAAAATAACTGTGTAATTGTTTTGCAAGTTCAGGGTTATTTATAACCTCACTATGCACTTTGTAAACTTGGGTAATACGTTTGGTTTCAAGGGTTATTAGGTTTTTTTCGGCTAAGTAGTCAAGCGCTGCCACTACGCGTTTACGGTCAACTTGGGCGGCTTGGGTAAGGGTGTCGAAATTAAGCGTGCCCCATATTTTTTTAAAATCGGTGTGGCTAAATATTTGCGTTAAAAAGGCTTGGCGCTGCTCGTCAAACTGGCTAAGTAGCTCGTTTTTATCAACCAAAAACTTGTATTTAAAATCGGCGTAATAGGCGTACTGCGGCGTTATTGCACCTTGCATTTCTAGTTGTACCAGCAAGGTTTTAAGCGCTAGTTGGCGAATGTTACTTTCGCTCGATAAGCTGTACTCTTGCATTTCCCATTGCTGCGGCTGGGCTTTAATATCGTTAATTACGTATTCAATGCCGCTCAGCTCAGGGGTGTCGCCATACACAAAGTTTTCTACTGTGTTTAGGCCATCTAAATTAGCCAAGGTGTAGCAGTTTGATGGGTTGCCATCGCGCCCTGCACGGCCAATTTCTTGGCTGTAGTTTTCAATTGATTTTGGTAAATCGTAATGAATAACAAAGCGAATATCTGATTTATCAACACCCATACCAAAAGCTATTGTTGCCACAACAACGTTAATTTTACCCGCCATAAAATCATCTTGAATTTGCCACCTAAGTGTATCTTCAAGCCCCGCATGATACGCAACCGCTTGAATACCTTGCGCACTTAGCGTATTAGCCACTTGCTCGGCACTTTGCTGAAGCGTTACATACACAATACCTGGGCCATTTTGCGCACGCACTATGTTTGTAAGCTCAGTGTTTTTATCAGCCGTTTTTACACTTAGCACGCTTAAATCGAGGTTAGCGCGGTAAAAGCCGGTTTGTACAATACACTCAGGGGCAATATTAAAACGCTCGCTCATGTCGCGTTTTACTTTTTTTGTGGCTGTGGCGGTAAGTAATAGTACCAGTGGAATATTTAGCTCTTCGCGGTATCGCGGTAGTTTAAGGTAGTCGGGTCTAAAGTTATGGCCCCATTCAGATATACAGTGCGCTTCGTCTACCACCAGCATAGACAGCGCAACTTGGCTTATAAACTCTCTAAAACGCTCGTTTTTAAAACGTTCAACCGACACCATTAAAACTTTAATTTTACCATTTCGCACATCGTTCATTACGGTGCTGCTTTGCATTTGGTCTTGGCTCGAATCAAGGCTTGCCGCGTAAATACCTTTGCTATTTAAAAAGCTAATTTGATCTTTCATCAATGCAAGTAAAGGCGACACCACCAAGGTTAAGTTTGGTAAATGCATAGCTGTTAGCTGATAACACAACGACTTACCCGAGCCCGTAGGAAATATAGCCAGTGACGACTGCCCATTTAAAAGCTGCTCAATGGTTTGCTGTTGCCCTGCTCTAAATTGGCTAAAACCAAAATGCTGCTCAAGTGATTTAATTAATGGCGTGGTCATAAATATCCTTTTTGGCTAGGGAATAGGCTTTAACAGCAAAAGTGCAACGTAAATGAAATATTTGCATATAGCCCAAAGCATCTCAATATAAGAGTATCTGTTGGCATTAAAAGCAATTTAGATAAAGCATAGATTGCAAGTATTAGCGGCTTTATTGCAATAATCCACAAAGCACTAAAACCTACTTAAAATCAATAGATTAAAATATTTAAAAGCATTTAATATCAGCGTTATACCCTATTAAAAGCAAGCTGTCTTTTATGTAAAGTAGCGCCTTTATATTAGGGCCCTGAAAAGCGCTAAATTTTTCATACTGAGGCAATTTAGACCTTAGTATACAACAAATAAGCTTATCAATTGCTGACATATGTTTTATTTAGGCGCAAAATACCCAGCAGATGCTCAATGGTGCTAACAGCCAAGCTAATTTTGTATACCCAAGTGATTTTTTATAAGCGTTATAAGCAGATTATTTGGGTATATTATTTTTTAAGGGCATTGCTATGAATATAACTAAACCTAAAATCGTCGTTATTGGCGGTGGCGCAGGCGGACTAGAGCTGGCAACACAATTAGGGCATAAATTAGGGAAGAAAAAACAAGCCGAAATTCTTTTAATCGATAAAAACCGCACCCACATATGGAAGCCGTTACTACACGAAGTAGCGACAGGCTCTATTGACCCCGATTTAGATGGCGTTGTGTATTCAGCCCACGCTGCAAAACATCATTATAATTTTCAGCTTGGTACATTTTGCGATATAGACCAAAGCAATAAAACCATTACCCTTGCACCGCACCTAGATGAGCTAGGCCATACTATTTTGCCACAGCGCAGCGTACGCTACGACCACCTTGTTATTGCCATTGGCAGCGTAAGCAACGACTTTAATACCCCAGGCATAAAAGATCATTGCTACTTTTTAGACTCAAATCAGCAAGCTGAGCGTTTTCAGCATTCACTACTCGACAGCTTTACTCGCCTTCACCAAGACGACAACCAACAGCAATCATTAAATATTGCCATTGTGGGCGGCGGCGCAACCGGCGTTGAGCTCTCGGCAGAGCTTTACCATGTATCTGAATTATTAAAGCTTTACGGCCTTACAAATATGTCGTCTAAGCGTTTACATATTCATTTAATAGAAGCGGGGCCCCGTATTTTGCCCGCCCTACCCGAGCGCATAGCCGATAGCGCAAAACGCGAGTTATTAAAACTCGGCGTAAACGTACGAGAGCAAACACTGGTAAAAGAAGCCACCGAACAAGGGTTTATCACAAAAGACGAAGAACACATAGACGCCGATATAATGGTATGGGCTGCAGGTGTAAAAGCGCCAGATTTTATTAAAGATTTAGGTATTTTTGAGCTTACTCGTAGCAACCAAATTCAAGTAAACGAGTTTTTACAAAGCACCGTAGATGAAAGCATTTTTGTTATTGGTGATTGCTGCGCCTTTACCCAAGAAGACGGAAAGCTCGTTCCACCGCGTGCGCAATCGGCGCATCAAATGGCGCTATGTGTAGAAAAAAACCTCATTGCCACGTTAAAACAACAGCCATTATGCGGCTTTAAATATAGCGACCATGGCTCTCTCGTTAACTTATCGCGCTACAGTACGGTAGGTAATTTAATGGGTAACTTAACCAGCAATACCTTTTTTATAGAAGGTAAAATTGCTCGCTTTATGTATATATCACTGTATCGCATGCACCAGCGCGCCATACACGGCAGCGCAAAAACCTTTGCGTTATGGATAAGCGAAAAAGTACTGCGCGTAGTACGCCCTAAAATGAAACTGCATTAATACATAAACAGCAGCTAAATAGTCAAAAAGCTTTAATAGGTAATGTAAGTTATCCTTTAAAGCTTTTTTGCATTATGCGTATCTAAAATAGTACCATGCAGTTAGATGTAATTGTAATTCAAGGGATTGACGCTAATGAAAAAAATACTTTTTGGGATTGTAATAATCACTGCTTTAGCTGTTTATTTTTTTCAAACTCAACCGCACTCTGTAGCTGTAGAGCAAGCAGAACAAGTGAAACCAGCCACCTCTGAGGCAAGCGTAGTTAATAAAAAGCAGCCAAATGAGGACTCACCGCTACAGGTAGTAAATAAACTAAAAAAACAGATTAGCCTGTGTAGAGTTCAGTCACAACAACAAAGCAATAAAGTACAAACATTGAATCAGTCGCTTGTTTCATTTTTTGTAAGTGAACTTAAAAAAGGGACATCGGTATCCACGCTTTTAAAGTATACAGATTTGTCA
The DNA here is from genome assembly GCF_028598715.1 of Pseudoalteromonas sp. GABNS16E. Classification (NCBI taxonomy): domain Bacteria; kingdom Pseudomonadati; phylum Pseudomonadota; class Gammaproteobacteria; order Alteromonadales; family Pseudoalteromonadaceae; genus Pseudoalteromonas; species Pseudoalteromonas sp. GABNS16E. Next base: position 11,669 of record NZ_JAQREZ010000026.1, on the reverse strand, counting down.
AAAATCAATCAGCGTACATACATTGCCCTTTTAAAAGATGCCATTGTTACTGAGCAAAAACAGCAGCTTAACATTACTAGCTCTTTAAACGAGTTAGCTAATTGGCAAGGTATTGAGGCAATTAAGGGCTTCACCAATGATAAAGTAAAAGAAATGATACAACAGCTTGGAGATAATAAGCATAACCCTCCAGGACTTACTCTGAGTGTACCCCTTGATGAAAATGTACAAAAAGAAACGCTTTACGCTTTATTAAGCAACACCGATACATTTACCACTTACTCTAAAACGTTTATTAAACTTGAAGGCAGTGAGGTAATTTCTCCGGCGACATTGTTTGTGCTTAATGCAAATAAATTTACGCCAAAAGAGTTTGAGCAGGCTATTTCATCTAACCAATTTACAGTGAATGAAGTGGCTACCGCTATAAAAAACGATATTCCAAATGAGTATATTATTGCGCTTTTACAGCAAGTTCCCGTGCTAGATGCCATGCCGTTATACGAAAAAAACACTGTTTTATATAACTTAGCCGATATTGCGGTCAGTAAATTTAATTTACCTCTTGTAAAAGCACTGCAAACAAAAGGCGTTACGCCAACCAACGAGCCAGGCCTATTTACAGGTTTAGACGTGGCTATTGTAAACCTGCCTAAAAGCGGTAACTTAACCCTAGCCCCATTAGATACTAAGCACACCCAGCTTTTAGATTATCTTAAAAAGCGTGGTTACAAAGCACATAGCGGCAATGCGAATGAAGGCCTAAATAGCAAAGGGGTATTTTTTGTAAATGACTTTATTTACCAGCAAGGGGCCTATATTAATAAGCAGGACAACCCAGCGCAATACGCTTACTTTAGCCCTATTAGTAAAATTAACAATAACGCGTTACCCCAAATAACTGAGCCTGATAATTCTGATGTTGCCCTTTTTTTAGTAGATTTAAAGCAGCAAAAAGCGCAGCTAAACAATAAAAGGCAAAACTGTGAGCTGTTACAACAACAGTTGAAAGATACAGAGCAGCTGCACACAGTAATGCAGGCTTATGACAAAGTTCAACAGGTTAAAAATAAGCACGGTTCTAACTTTGTACGTGTTTTGCACGATATAGACCCTGTTTTAGTCAATTATTGGTGGAGTAGTCTGAGTAACCAGCTTTCAAACGATAGAAGGCAAAGCACATTTAACGAATATTTATCTAAGAAAGAATATCAAAAAGCTTATGAATACAGCCTCAGTACGGTATTAACTCAAGCCGAAACCGATACGCTTTTTTCTTTATTACTCTTAAACCCTGATGATTTAATCACTACTTGGCAAAACCGCATAAACCCTAAGCCACCGCGTGAGTTAACACGATTAAGCCGCTTTTCGCTAAATCATTGGCAAGCACTCGCACAGGCGGGTTTTGATTTTTCGATTACCGATATACATGGGCGCGACGTTTATACACAAGCTGCATCGTCTTCTTCTGAGGCAGTACAATTTTTAATTGATAATAAAATACCGGCTGATCCAAGTAAGCTTGGCGTAGATATACTCGACTTAGCACTAGAGCAAAGTTACACCAAAGGGGAGTTAAGCCCAATGATTCCTTTAGCTTTGCAGCTTGTGGAAAAATTTGAGCCAAACCACTTAGCCCGCGTAGCACGATTAAAAATGTTTTACCCTGGGGTTTATCAGCAGTTAATTCAGCTAAACCCAGCGCTTAAGCCTGCCCAGGGCACAGAGCTAAATCATTATATGTTTGATAATCACTAAATAACCCGCTAAGCACGCTAACGCCTCTTAGCGTGCTATTTGAAAAATTAATGTCTTTAATATTTAACATTGCCTGTGTAGAGTATTTAAAACAATTAAAGGATTAGGGCTATGACGGGTAAAACGCTAATTTTTAATTTTGATGGTACTGGTGGCGAGCCGCGCGATGCTGAGCAATTTAGCTCAGACCATTTTAAAGAAGACAGTAGTATTTCTAATATTCTAAAGCTGCATTTATTATTAGGCGGCAAACTCGATGACTCCCCCACCACCCCATTTACAAACCAGCTTAGTTTTTATTATCAAGGTATTGGCACTAAAGGTAGCCGCTTAAAACGTATTTTAAACCAAACTTTAGCGCCACGTGGTGACGATGTTGCCAGTATTTTAAATCAAGCCATGAGTGATTTTAAAGCGCATTACCAACTAGGCGACACCCTTTTACTTACCGGTTTTAGCCGAGGCGGCGCACTCGCTAGGCGTTTTGCAAAAATCCTAGAGCCTTTAATTAGCGATAATGTTTACGTCTGTGTATTTGATACCGTGGCCTCAATAGGTTTATCAAAAGTCAGTAAAGCAACGCGCGGTGCCGAGCATGTAATATTTGAAAACCACACCATTGCTAATAATATTTCGCAGGCACTGCACTGTGTAGCACTTGATGAAAAACGCCGTGCGTTTGAACCCACCCTAATGAACCATCAAAATAATATTACCGAGCTTTGGTTTGCAGGGGCGCATTCAGATATTGGCGGCGGTTATTACCGCGATGGCCTAGCTGATATTTGCCTACGCTATGCGCTTGAATGGTTAATTGAGCAACCACTTAATATTAGCTTATTAACCAGCCACGATATTGACTACGAAATCTTATTGCCTGGCAGTAAATTAGTTGACCAAGACGATGTAACCGTAACGCCCGATCCTCTAGCTTTAAGCCATCAGCAAAATTACTTTTGGTTTAATCCCTTTTTTAAATTGGTGGATAGGGAGTGCTATGTACTTATTGATAACGAAGCCAGCAACTTAGAACCACATATACATCAAAGCGTAGCTACACGAATTAATAAACTAACTAGCTATCGCCCAGAATCGCTTAAAAACCTGCATTACAAAATTAGGTATAACGATAACAGCACATTAAGCTTTACTGGTTTAAGCCAACACATTGCCCTTGAAAACCAAAACATGAGTGTATTACAAGTTTCGCAAAGCCAAGATGTAATAGTGTTTGCCAGCGAGGCACATAACAATACAGGGCTTATGTTAGTTGAAGGCGCAACTTATCAGTTTGAACCCTACCCCAATCAATTTTGGTATGACGACGGCATAAAATGCACCGCAAGCGGCTGGCACCGCGATAATGTGCAATTAGGGGTTAAAGAAATCCCCATGGCATTGCTTGAACCATTTAGACGACTTCCAAGAGCGCAGTGGTTCTCTTTGGTTGGCGCAATTAACAATAACGACGAATATTTATTTGAAATAGCCAATGGCGCTACAGTAACCATTACTAAATCAGGTGAATTTAGCCCCTTTGCCAATGACTTAAGCCGATTTTACGGCGCCAATGCAGGGAAAATAAAAGTAAAAGTAACCCGCATAAGTTAAATGGGCTGTAATCGCGCAGCTTGCTGGCGTTTAAAAACAATGCTTTAACCGAGGTATAAAGTGATTGTTTCACCACCGAGAAGCGAAGGAGAATACCTAGAGAAGTGACTAAACGTTACGGGTGTTTTCTCTGTGTAGCGCGAAGCGCCTCGGTGTACTCGGTGGTGATATACAGATAACTTATACTAATTTACTTTGGCTGCTCGTTTACTTCTCTCTCTTCTCTTTGTGCATATTGTATTAAAGATCACTAAATCACAAAGAGGTTTAGAGACGCTTCGCTTTTAGAGAAGTAACGAGCATCTTGCGCGAGCAAGCTTCGCGCCTACAGCTTTCACTTCTCATTTACTTCTCATTCCCTTCTCTTTGTGCATTTTTGTATTAAAGATCAATAAATCACAAAGAGGTTTAGAGACGCTTCGCTTTTAGAGAAGTAACTGTCATCTTGCGCGAGCAAGCTTCGCGCCTAAAACTTTCACTTCACGTTGCGGGTTTATCCTTTTAAATTTAAAAAATAAGTTTCGTTAACCCTACTTTAACCCTCTATAGTTTAAGCTAGCTGCAATAATGTAGATTATTCAATTGTACACGCAACTAAGCGCCACTTTTTAAGTTAGGAATAACCACAATGAAACTTACAAAAGATACAACAAGTACGTTAAGCAAAACCACCATAAGCCTGCATTGAATTGTAGCTATTTTAATTATTGGGTTATTAGGCTCAGGCCTATATATGGAAAACTTTAAAGCGTTTTTTCTAATGAGTTAGCACAAATCATTTGGCATAATGCTGCTTGCTTTTGCGTTATTAAGAGTAACATGGCGCATTGTAAATGGCTGGCCAAAGCACGATGTTAAACACCCAAATTATGAGCAAGTGTTAGCTAAAATTGTGCATTACGTTCTTATAATAAGCATGTTACTTATGCCTATTTCGAGACTGATTATGTCGGGCTTTGGTGGGCACGGCGTAGAGGTGTTCGGGCTAGAGCTTATACCGCACAACCCCAATCCAGAAAACCCACAAAAAAGCCTCGCTTTTAACCAAGGCTTAGCTGAGATAGGAAAAACCGTTCACGGTATTACAGCAAATGCGCTTCTTATCGCGTTAGGTTTACATATTGTGGGCGCTTTAAAGCACCATATTATTGATAAAGACAATACACTTACGCGTATGCTTGGCAAAAAGTAGGTAGTTAAAAGTCTTATTTGATCGGTGCTATTTAAGCCGCGATTAAATAAGACTCTCGTCCTACGTGTTTGTTATTGCGCTTAAACGAGCCTTTCCCTTTTTTAGCTTTAACCACTTGAGGTTTAAACACTTTAGAGGTTACTAGCGCCGCCAGCGCATTATGATTAATAACACCTCGGCCGGTGTCTACCGCTCTATTATTTACGGCTTTGGTTTTCGATTTTTTAGCCATTTTATTTCCTAACTATTTATAACAATAAGAACTTTAAGAAGTGGCGATTGTATGCCTAATTTTCAACCTTGCAAGTGTTTTAACGCTCTTTTTCATAATAAATAAACATAAAAAAAGCGCAGTAAATAACTGCGCTTAGTAACAAGTTTTAGCTCAAATAATTAAAATTCAAAGCTTACTTTTGCATAATAAGTACGCCCGTCAAAGCCGTAAGGCAATGCACGTACAGGGTATTTAAACGCGCCGTTGGTAATAAAATTAAGCACTTCGTCATCACCTAGCTCATCTGGGGTTTCATCAAAAATATTATCAGCCCCTACCGATACGTTAAATATTTCGTTAATTTGGTAGCTAACGTTTAAATCCACTAATACTGCTGATTCAACTGTACTTGTTGGTTTAAACGACCCCGTAGGCGAAAGCTCACCCGGTAGTGAAATATGGTCATTACCAAAGTATTTAACGTCTGTTTCGCCAAAGTAATTAAAGCGAAGCGTTGTTTCATACGCATCTCGCTCATAGTCAAACGTTAAAGTTGCGCGCTCACCTGGCTGGCCGTCGGTAAAAAAGCTACGTTGTAAATCATCAAACGCCACCGACTCAGGAATACCTTCTTCTGCATTCACGTTATCAATTTTAGTGTCGTTTAAGTTACCCGCAAAGGTTACTCCAAAATTACCGCCCTCTACATCAGTACGGTAAGAGGCAATAATATCAACACCTTGTGTAGTTGAATCTACAGAGTTTGAAAAGTAATTAGCTTGCACTGCGCCGGTTGCTTGAAGCGCGGCTACGGCTTCATCGCTAAAGGCAACATCCTCTGCAGAAAGTAAACTACCAAGCGTAATACGGTCTTTAATTTCTACGCGGTAAAAATCAACCGTTAACGAAAGCTCACTTGTTACATCGTAAACAAAACCAGCACTGTAGTTAGTTGAGGTTTCAAGCTCTAGGCTATCTACACCTAACGCACTTGGAAAAGCAGTCCCCGTATTTGCAGTGAACGACTGCGTAAGTGTGCCATCTGAGCCTAGGTTAGTTGTAAATGCGGTATAACCACTTTGCTGAAGCGATGGCGCTCTAAAACCAGTAGAAACCGCACCACGTACTGCAAAGTCATCGTTAAATTCATAACGTGTCGCTAATTTACCAATTAAGTCATCGCCCGCATCTGAAAAGTCTTCGTAGCGCAGCGCACCACTTACGTTCCATGCATCAGTGACCATGGTTTCTACATCTACATAAAACGCGTAGCTGTGGCGATCGCTCTTGTTTGTTGCCTCTGGGCGCAAACCGTTATAAGCCTGAAAACCACACTCAGCAAATTGATCAGGATCGTTTACTGAAGGATACGAAGCATCGGTATTTGCCAAGCCACATGCGTAAGAGGCTTCATCGCCAGGTACTATTTCGTAGTTTTCTTTACGGTATTCAGCACCAATAGTTACATATAAAGGCTCATTACGGCCAATATCAACGATGCCGTTAAAATCAGCATTAACTGTTGTTTGATCAAATCTAAAACCACCAGAGTAACCGCCGCTTGGGCCTGCATTTGCTGCTATATCGGCATCGCTTGCATCTGGGTTGTTAAATACGTACTCCGCCGCATAAGAGGCATTTATAGTATTACGTGAGGTAAAGTCGTATTGGTTTTCACCATACACTGCCGATACATCGTATCCCCAATCTGGGTTTATATCGCCTCTAAAACCAACCGCTACTGAAATATCTTCAGCTTCGTTATAAATGCGGGGTAAAAAACCATCGCTGTATACTTGCGTTACATTTTTAGACGCTTCGTTAAAGTTACGGTAAAAACCATTACCCAGCGCGGTGCGCTCAGAGTAGCCACCAAATGAGTACAATTCGCTGTCGCCCATTGGCAAAGCCATGTTGTAAAACAACGAGGTAAATTCACTTTCTGAGTTACCTTGGCTCCAACGTACATCTTCACTCAGCGTGCCTGGCTCAACATTTAACGACCCACCGGTATCGCGCTCTGCACGGTTAGTGCCATCGGCATCACGATACTCAAGCGATAAATTAATAAAGCCGCCTTCGTTACCTAAGTCAAAACCACGGTTTAAACCTGCAGAAAGCGTATCGCCGTCGCCTTCACTGGTGCCGCCGTACTGTACGTAACCCGTTGTTACGCCAGTTGAATTATTAAGCGATAAGTTAATTACGCCAGCTATCGCGTCAGAGCCATACTTAGCTGCTGCGCCATCGCGTAGTACTTCTACACCTTTAAGCGCAGTTAGCGGAATGGCGTTCATGTCGGTGCCGGCAGCGCCTGCACCTACAGTGCCGTTAAGGCCAAAAATAGATTGATTATGGCGGCGCTTACCATTAACCAACACTAACGTTTGATCTGGCTGTAAGCCGCGCAGCGTTGCTGGTCTAAATAAATCAGAGCCATCAGATACTTGCGTACGAGAAAAGTTAAACGACGGGGCAGTAGCTTGCAGACTCTGCCCTAGTTCTGTAAAGCCGCCTTTGTTTAAATCATCAGCGTCTATTAAATCAATAGGTGACGAAGACTCAGTAGAGGTGCGGTTAGAAACGCGCGATCCTAATACAGAAATTTGTTCGATATTTTGTGCAGCCTCAACAGGTGCTTCTTGAGCGCTTACAATGCTTGGTGCGCTTACGGCAAACGCAACAGCGGCAGCTAATGTATTTAAACGGTATGTTGACATGGTGACGACCCTGTTTAGTGTGTTCTTTAATATTTGTTATTGCGATGTAACGCATCGCACTGGGGAACATCCTAGCTACATATGCAAATAAAAAGAAATGAAAAAAACTAAATGATAGGTCTAACTATGCAAAAAAATGTAAATACTAAAAAATAACACTTAAACTTGTTCAAAACACATACAATCAAGGATTTTAATTTCAACCTCAAACTAAATTAACACTTTATTTACAATAGGTTTATCACGCTTTCTTGTACTTTCACGGGTAACCAACAACAAATGGTAGTACCTGTTCCTAAAGTACTGCTAACTTCTATTTTTCCGCCGTGATCTTGCAAAATAAAGTTAACAACGGTCATTCCTATTCCTAATGAGTGGGTTGTTTTATGTGTAGTAAAAAAAGGCTTAAATAAGTGCGCTTGGGTATTTTCATCCATTCCACAACCGTTATCTTTCACTTTTATACATACACCCTCATTTTGCTGCGTTACGCTTAATTCAATAATGGTGCCTTTTTCTAATTCATGTTCGCACGCTTGTTGAGCATTTAATAACAGCTCAACAAAAATTTGATGAATAGACGACAGCTCCCCCCAAATTAGCGGCACTTGCTCAAAATTAGTTTTTATTTCGCAGTATTTTAGTTGCCCTTGCAACACGCCTAAAGCAGAGCCTGCAACCTCGCTTGCATCTAAATATTGCTTGTTATGGGTACTAGTAAATTGGCTAAGGTTTAATAAATTATGCACGGTTTGCTTTATGCGCTTTAAACCATCTAGGCTTTCGCTCAACTGCGAGTAAATTTCGTGTCCATTCCATGCCAGTTCGTATTGTTTTTTTAGATCAACCAACACGTTTTTAAATTGCCCTGCATTTAATTGGCCGTTTAAAAACTGCTCGTTATAGTGAAGAGATTTTGATAAAAGAGGGCTAACATATTGCAAGCTTTCTATATTACTAATTACATACGAAAGCGGGTTATTTATTTCATGCGCAATACTGCAAGACAAAACACCCACACTTGCCATTTTGTCGGCCTGAACAAACATTTGCTGATACAAAGACAGCTCAGCAACGTTTTTGGTTAGTTCACCATTTAACACAACTAACAATTGGCTTTTATCGGCAAGCAGTTGCTCTGCGGCTATACGCTTTTGCTGCTCATCTAAAAAGGCTTGTTTGTAGTCGTCGGTTAAAGTGCTCATCCTATTCGCTCCATAAATACGCATCCATGTATAACGTTTAGTTTGCCATACGTAATTATGCAAACTAGGGGCAATTTTTAGGCTATGCTTATTATTTTAAAAGGTAGCACTATGACCAAACCAGCAGACGCTGCACATTCAATCACTGCCGTAGATGTACTTTGTGTTGATGACGACGAAATTGTTCTGCGCTCACTAACCTCCTTATTAAAAAATAATAACTTTAGTTTTATGACCTGCAAAAGCCCAGTGCAAGCGCTTGAGCTTTTAAACAGCCACGAATTTAGCTTAATTATTAGCGACATGAAAATGCCCACCATGAATGGCGCGCAATTTTTAGAGCAAGCCCGTTACAAAGCTCCCGAAACACAACGTATTTTATTAACCGGTTACGTCGATATAGAAACCACCCTAGCAGCTGTTAATCTGGCACAAATTAACGGCTACATACAAAAGCCATGGCAAAACGATATGCTTTTGCGCAGCATTAACGACAGCATCGAAAAATTTCAGTTAAAAAAACAAAACAAACAACTCGAGCAGCAAGTAAAACAGCAAAACAAAGAACTTCTCGAATTAAATAACTCGTTAGAGCAACGAGTAGAAAAGCGTACAAAGCAAATTAAGCAGGTACTTAAACAACTAGAAGATGCCAACGAGCGCGAAAAACACGAACACAAAGCCACCGTAGAGCTACTTTATAATTTTATAAACGCCAACCCATACTTAGATGGCAACAAAGCGCAAAAAATTGCCGACACCTGCACCCAAATAGCACTGTACTTAAACCTCTCGCAAAAAAGTATAGATTTAGCCCCCATGGCGGGTTACTTAGCGCAAATAGGTTTGCTTGCTATGGACCCAGAGCTCTATAAAAAGCCAGTGAGTCGGCTAAGCGAGCAACAGCGCAAAGCCTTTTATACACACCCAAGCACAGCACAATTAATGCTTATGCCTGCTATACATTTACATGATGTATCTGATGCAATTTATCATCAATATGAGCGCTTTAACGGCAACGGTTTACCAAAAGGATTAGCAGCAAACGACATTCCTATTGGCGCTATGGTGCTTAGCGTTGCTCGCGATTATTGGAACGCATTTGAACAAAGCCAAAGCCCCTCAGACAAAGAGCGCCACAGCGATGCGCTCGAAAGCGTTAAAATGTACAGTGGCACTTTTTACCACCCTAAAATTGTGCGCGCACTCGAGGCAAGCCATAGCAAATTAAATGAGCAACTTAATAATGCGGGCTCTATCATTATATGCAGCGCTCAAGAGCTAAAAGCCAATATGATTTTAGGCCATACGTTACACAGCCACAGCGGTATTATGTTGTTACCTAAAGGCCATGTGTTTGGCAAAAAATCCATCGAAAAACTACAGCAACTAGAAGCCAAAAAACCGACCCCATTTAGAATAATGGTAAAAAGCGCTAAATGAGTGATCTAAACTGTGGCTTTTTTCGTTACAATTACCGTAAATAAGCTAAACTAATTCAAACAGGTACCTGTTAATCTGGGTATAAATTTTAAACTGTTTAATACCAATCCGCTTAATTAAGTGATTTATTTTGAGGATGGAAAAACGTGTTGATAGCTAGGCAAAAAATTCGCTATTTAGTTGTTCTAAATGAGAGTTTTTTAACGCTGGTAGCGACACGTTTAGTCCCGCAAAATGATCAAGTATTATTGCGAATTGGTATCACATTGCTTTAAGGAGCACAGCGTGTCGCGATTTTCTGCAGTCACTGACAATCCCCACGACGGACGTTTTAATCAAAAAACGGGCATTTTACTTACCAATTTAGGCAGTCCAGACGCGCCCACCCCTGCGGCACTGCGTACCTACTTACGTGAATTTTTATCCGATCCGCGCATTGTAGAAATTCCACGTTTAGTGTGGATGATAATACTGCACGGTATAATTTTGCGTATTCGCCCTAAGCGCTCAGCAAAACTATACGAAAGCATTTGGACCGAAAACGGTTCGCCGCTAACACATATTACCCGCCTGCAACGCGACAAACTAAACGCGCTACTCCAAGAGCAAGGTTATACCAATACCGAAGTTGTTATGGCCATGCGTTACGGCAACCCTTCAATAGAGGCGGGCCTTGAAGAGCTGCGCGATAAAGGCCTAACGCGCATAATTGTACTACCGCTTTACCCGCAATACTCAAGCCCTACCACCGGCTCAACATTTGATGCCGTATCAAGAGTATTGCAAAAATGGCGCTGGGTGCCAGAGCTACACTTTGTAAATGGTTATCACAAAAACACCGCTTACATTGATTCATTAGCTAGCAGCATTAGTGAAGATTTAGAAAAAAAAGGTATGCCACAAAAATTAGTTTTTTCATACCACGGTATGCCAAAGCTATTTTTAGATAGAGGCGACCCCTACCACTGCCTATGTTTGCAAACCACCCGTTTAGTGGTTGAAAAACTAGGCCTTGATAAAGATAAAGTAATTAGCACTTTTCAAAGCCGCTTTGGTAAAGCAGAATGGTTAAAGCCATACACCGACGCCACGCTTGCATCGTTACCTGATGAAAACATTACCGACGTTGCAATTTTAAGCCCTGCTTTTAGCGCCGATTGCTTAGAAACACTCGAAGAGCTTGAAGAAGAAAACCGCGAAATATTTGAAAACGCAGGCGGCGAAAAGTACCGTTACATAGCTGCTTTAAACGACAGAGACGATCACATTAACGCTTTATATGATGTGCTAAAACCAATGCTTTAAACGCATCTTAACGTAAAAAAGCGGTGTTAAATTTAACACCGCTTTTTTAGTTGTAAGGTAAGCATTTATTAAATGTCATAGCTACTATTTTGCGCGAGCAAGCTTCGCGCCTTGTATCTCTCGTTGATAAATGATTAGCTATCATTTATCACATCGAAGTCAGTGAGCTTGCCTTTGCGCCTAGTATTTAATACTGCTCCGTAGATAAAGCCCTGACT
>NZ_JAQREZ010000252.1:0-214 GCF_028598715.1 Pseudoalteromonas sp. GABNS16E | reverse complement strand
GCAGAATAGATGCTCGGAATAAAGAATTGGAGCCAGTCAAAGAATTAGTGATGTACTGGCGGCAATACATGCCTCGTATTGGTGGGAAGAAACTTTATCTGATGATAAAGCCAGACCTGCAAGAGCGCGGCATTAAACTAGGTCGTGATTGTTTTTTTGATTATTTGAGAGAGCATGACTTTCTTGTAAAACCAAAGAAAAATTACACTAAAAC
>NZ_JAQREZ010000251.1:0-214 GCF_028598715.1 Pseudoalteromonas sp. GABNS16E | reverse complement strand
GGCATTAAACTAGGTCGTGATTGTTTTTTTGATTATTTGAGAGAGCATGACTTTCTTGTAAAACCAAAGAAAAATTACACTAAAACGACAAACAGTAACCATTGGATGCGCAAGCACCCCAATTTACTAAAGGAATACATGCCTACTGCGGCCGAGGAAGTCTTCGTTAGTGACATTACATACGTAAAGTCAGCGCAAGGCGTGCATTACCTAT
>NZ_JAQREZ010000250.1:0-214 GCF_028598715.1 Pseudoalteromonas sp. GABNS16E | reverse complement strand
GGCATTAAACTAGGTCGTGATTGTTTTTTTGATTATTTGAGAGAGCATGACTTTCTTGTAAAACCAAAGAAAAATTACACTAAAACAACAAACAGTAACCATTGGATGCGCAAGCATCCCAATTTACTAAAGGAATACATGCCTACTGCGGCCGAGGAAGTCTTCGTTAGTGACATTACATACGTAAAGTCAGCGCAAGGCGTGCATTACCTAT
>NZ_JAQREZ010000249.1:0-214 GCF_028598715.1 Pseudoalteromonas sp. GABNS16E | reverse complement strand
GCAGAATAGATGCTCGGAATAAAGAATTGGAGCCAGTCAAAGAATTAGTGATGTACTGGCGGCAATTCATGCCTCGTATTGGTGGGAAGAAACTTTATCTGATGATAAAGCCAGACCTGCAAGAGCGTGGCATTAAACTAGGTCGTGATTGTTTTTTTGATTATTTGAGAGAGCATGACTTTCTTGTAAAACCAAAGAAAAATTACACTAAAAC
>NZ_JAQREZ010000248.1:0-216 GCF_028598715.1 Pseudoalteromonas sp. GABNS16E | reverse complement strand
ACAGTGAATACACGCTTAGAAGCAAACGCCCAGACATGGTTGAGCAAGAATTGTGGGGATTACTGCTTGCTTACAACTTGATAAGAGTCGCTATGACCGAAGCGGCTACACGTAAAGGTATCTGGCCAAATCAGCTAAGCTTCAGTGGGTGCTCAAGCGCGGTTGTAGCATTCTTACTTACAACAGGACTTACAAGCCCAGGAAAGCTCCCCGTGC
>NZ_JAQREZ010000247.1:0-218 GCF_028598715.1 Pseudoalteromonas sp. GABNS16E | reverse complement strand
AACTACAACAATAAACCTCAAAGGTAATAACTAGGTCAAACTGTCACGCCTGATAGCACTTGTAAACCGTTAATAAAAAAGGGCATTTCGCCCTTTTCTTATATATTACGTACCGTAATTTATGGGTTGTCGCTATTACGCAAATGCGTCCTCAGTTGGTGCATTCGCTAGTCCTGCAACTAGTGTTAGCGCTACACATGCTGCACTAATCTTTTTTA
>NZ_JAQREZ010000246.1:0-225 GCF_028598715.1 Pseudoalteromonas sp. GABNS16E | reverse complement strand
ATAGGTAATGCACGCCTTGCGCTGACTTTACGTATGTAATGTCACTAACGAAGACTTCCTCGGCCGCAGTAGGCATGTATTCCTTTAGTAAATTGGGATGCTTGCGCATCCAATGGTTACTGTTTGTCGTTTTAGTGTAATTTTTCTTTGGTTTTACAAGAAAGTCATGCTCTCTCAAATAATCAAAAAAACAATCACGACCTAGTTTAATGCCACGCTCTTGCA
>NZ_JAQREZ010000245.1:0-225 GCF_028598715.1 Pseudoalteromonas sp. GABNS16E | reverse complement strand
ATAGGTAATGCACGCCTTGCGCTGACTTTACGTATGTAATGTCACTAACGAAGACTTCCTCGGCCGCAGTAGGCATGTATTCCTTTAGTAAATTGGGGTGCTTGCGCATCCAATGGTTACTGTTTGTTGTTTTAGTGTAATTTTTCTTTGGTTTTACAAGAAAGTCATGCTCTCTCAAATAATCAAAAAAACAATCACGACCTAGTTTAATGCCACGCTCTTGCA
>NZ_JAQREZ010000244.1:0-229 GCF_028598715.1 Pseudoalteromonas sp. GABNS16E | reverse complement strand
AAGCGTACTCAGCGAGATTATACATTAGGCTTTAAATTATCTATTGTTGAGCAAGTAGAAAAAGGCGACTTCACCTATAAACAAGCGCAAAATCATTACGGCATTCAAGGCCGCAGTACCGTTCTGGTATGGCTGCGAAAACATGGTAAATTAGATTGGTCTAAACCAACTTATATAGCCAACATGCCTAAATCGAAAGAAACCCCAGCACAAAAAATTAAACGTTTAG
>NZ_JAQREZ010000243.1:0-230 GCF_028598715.1 Pseudoalteromonas sp. GABNS16E | reverse complement strand
CCAGGTAAAGCACCGCTTGTTGCACCCAGTGCGATGGTTCAGGCTCGACAGCGCCTAGGAACCAAAGCTGTCGAACAATCCTTTAAGAAGATGGCTAAGCACTGGTATCAACAAGGTAAATTCGAAATATGGAATGGACTAAATTTACTCGGTGTCGATGGGGTTGTGTGGAGAACGACTGATACTGCTCAAAACCGTGAAAAGTATGGCTCTGGTAGTACTCAGTATGG
>NZ_JAQREZ010000025.1:0-62027 GCF_028598715.1 Pseudoalteromonas sp. GABNS16E | reverse complement strand
AGCTATCAAGCCTTACTATTAACGCTAACCAAAAAGCGGCTGCTATAAAAAGTGAATCGATACATAAAGTAATAACACGCTTTTTAGCACGCGGGGCATTAATAATTGAGCGGATAAAGCTATCCATGGCACGTTCCTTTGCGGTTTAGGTACAGGGTCAACCCGGTATCGTATTTGAAATAAACAAGGTGATAACTATAACAAAAAAGAGGCTAGGCTGTCGGTGGTTTTGCTTACTTCTTATAAAACGCTTTATACCAAGTAATAAACTCAGCAACGCCCTCTTTAATGCCTACTTGTGGTTTGTAACCAGTTGCAGCAAATAATTCTTGGGTGTCGGCATAGGTTTGGTATACATCGCCGGGCTGCATTTCACGGAAGTTTTTCTTCGCTTCTATACCCAGCTCATCTTCAATTGCTTTCACAAAATCCATCAAGCTAATGGGTGAGCCATGACCTATGTTATATACAGCGTAAGGCGCTGAACTTGAAGCTGGCGTACCTTGCTCTACAGTCCACTGCTCATCATGCCCCGGTACAACATCAGCGATACGCACTACGCCTTCAACAATGTCCTTTACATGGGTAAAATCACGCCACATATCACCATTGTTGTTAATATCAATGGTGTCGCCATCTAATATCTTTTTAGTAAAAATAAACGGTGCCATATCTGGACGGCCCCAAGAACCATACACGGTAAAGAAACGCAGGCCAGTTGTTGGAATATCGTATAAATGCGAGTAGCTGTGCGACATCAACTCATTGGCTTTTTTAGTGGCAGCATACAAAGAAACTGGGTGGTCAACTGAATCAGAAGTCTCAAAAGGAACTTTTGCATTTAGGCCGTAAACAGAGCTCGATGAAGCATAAATCAAGTGCTTCACTTTTGTTTGGCGACAGCCTTCAAGAATATTAAGATGACCGACTAAGTTAGAATCAGCGTAAGCATGTGGGTTTTCAATTGAATAACGTACACCTGCTTGTGCCGCAAGATGAATGACGCGGTCAAACTGCTCTTGCTCAAATAAATTTGCCATTGCTGTGCGGTCTGCTAAATCAATTTTTTTACACTCAAACTGCTCATGCTTAATACCTTCAAGGCGCGCAAGCTTGAGGTTAACGTCATAGTAATCATTTAAGTTATCAATACCGACAACTTGATGTCCTACAGCAGTTAGTTTCTCAACAACCGCACTACCAATAAAGCCAGCTGCACCTGTTACTAAATATTTCATAATATTCCTTTATATGTAAAAGGGTAAATAGGTATCGAACGTCAAAGCAATAAAAACTAGTTACTAGCGAAGAGGCATTTAATTACGTAATAAGCTATGACTGATACATAAAACTGTATATCCAATTTATATAGCTAAGTAACTAATTAGTCACTACCAAATAAGTCGCGCGTATATACTTTTTCAGCAATATCGTTAAGCTCTCCAACCATACGGTTAGATATCACTACATCTGATATTTGTTTAAATTCGTTTAGATCTTTAATTACACGTGAATGATAAAACTCATTTTCTTCAAGCACAGGTTCAAATACAACAACCTCAATACCTTTGGCTTTAATACGCTTCATAATACCTTGAATAGCAGAGGCTCTAAAGTTATCAGAGCCTGTTTTCATTACTAAGCGGTACACTCCTACAACTTTAGGGCTACGTTTAATAATTGAATCGGCTATAAAGTCTTTACGTGTGGTGTTTGCATCTACAATCGCACCTATAATATTATTTGGCACATCTTGATAATTCGCGCGTAATTGCTTGGTGTCTTTTGGTAAACAGTAACCACCGTAACCAAACGACGGGTTGTTATAATGGTTACCTATACGCGGATCTAAACTAACACCTTGTATAATTTGCTTGCTGTTCAAACCATGCGCTTCGGCGTAGCTGTCGAGCTCATTAAAGTAAGCCACTCGCATAGCAAGATAAGTATTTGAAAACAACTTAATAGCTTCAGCTTCTGTTGAGTCAGTAAAGAGTACTTCAATGTCTTCTTTTATAGCGCCTTGCTTAAGTAAGTTAGCAAATACTTCAGCACGTTCACTTTGCTCGCCCACAACAATTCGTGATGGATGCAAGTTATCGTGTAAAGCTTTACCTTCACGTAAAAACTCAGGTGAGAATATTAAGTTATCTACACCTAACTCTGTTTTAATATTTTGAGTAAAGCCAACGGGTACTGTCGATTTAATTACTAAAACTGCAGTTGAATTATGCGCTGTTGCATCTTTAATAACAGCTTCAACTGAGCTGGTGTTAAAGTAGTTATTTTCTACATCATAATCAGTCGGGGTGGCAATAATGACATAGTCAGCATTTTTATACGCTGCAACCTTATCTGTAGTTGCTGTAAAATTTAAGTCAGTACGGGTTAAGAACTCACTAATTTCGGTATCAACAATAGGTGATTGTTTATCATTTAAAAGAGCTATTTTTTGTTCATCAATATCAAGCGCTACAACTTCATTGTGTTGCGCTAATAACATAGCGTTAGAGAGACCTACATAGCCTGTACCAACTACTGCAATTTTCATTCTATTCCCTAAAACCACTGGTTTCATTATCATTGAGTTTTCAACTTTAATCACTATCGGATCTCTATTTATACTTGATAGCTAACATCTAACAATTATTGTTTACTTAAGTTAACCACATTGCTTACGCTTTCAGTATTATCTTTAGATTCATTTTCTAGTCTAGCATTCCATACTAAATCACAAATACCATCTGTAGGGTTAAAACCGGTTGGTGCATCTAGTAATAGCTGTCGAATTTTTTCATGCTCAAAGTTATGACATGCAATATCAAGTGCATCAATAAATACATTAAGCTCTTTAAGCGGTAGCATTACTTCGTTTGCAGTCATTATGCGCTCGTGCGAAGTTTGCTCTACGTTATCGCCTATTAAAAGCTCTTCATAAAGCTTTTCGCCAGGGCGTAATCCGGTGCATTTTATTTCGATATCGCCATGAGGAATATGTTCAGTTTTAATTTCGAGGCCTGATAGCCTAACCATTTTTGTAGCAAGGTCTTTTATTTTTACTGAATCGCCCATGTCTAGTACAAATACGTCACCGCCTTTGCCCATCGCGCCTGCTTGTATTACTAGCTGTGCCGCTTCGGGTATGGTCATAAAATAACGGGTTATATCAGGGTGAGTAAGAGTTATTGGGCCACCTTCTTTAATTTGGCGACGAAATAGTGGAACTACTGATCCACTTGAGCCAAGTACATTACCAAAGCGTACCATACAAAAACGTGTTTGGTGTTTAGCTCCTTGCTCTTGTGCTAAGCCTTGTAGTACTAGCTCAGCCATACGCTTAGTTGCCCCCATAACATTGGTTGGGCGCACTGCTTTATCAGTAGAAATCAATACAAAGGTATCTACGTTAGCCTCAACAGCGGCCTTTGCGGCGTAGTAGGTACCAAATACATTATTACGTACACCCTCTACTACATTGTGCTCAACCAATGGTACGTGCTTATAAGCAGCGGCGTGGTAGATGGTTTGCACACCAAAGGTTCTCATTACCGATTCAAGGAGATTTACACGTTGTACTGAGCCCATGATAGGGATGAGTTCAATGTTAAGCTTATTATTAGATATGTATTCACCCAGCTCTTTTTCAATTGAATAAAGAGCAATTTCACTGCGCTCAAACAAAACCAATTTAGTTGGTTTGAGTTTAACTATTTGTCTACACAGCTCAGAGCCTATTGATCCACCCGCACCAGTAACCATTACTACTTTATTGGTTATATTGGCGGTCATTAAATCATCTTTAGGAGTTACTGGGTCGCGCCCTAGTAAATCTTCAATTTCAACATCTCTAAATTCAGAAAGCTTTGCTTTACCTTCAACAATATCGGCCATGCCCGGGATCGAAAGTATTTTAATAGTTAATGGCTCAAGTTGTGCGAGTACTTCTTTGCGCCTTGCACGTGTTTCACTAGGCATAGCAAGCAGCACTTTGGTTGCTTTGCGTTTTTTTATTAATTCATGTATGTCATTAAACGCACGTACCGGTATGCCTTGTATAATAGAGCCATGTTTTGTCACGTCGTCATCAATAAACGCACTTACAAAGTATTCAGGGCCTGCATTAAGAGCTGTTGCTAATTGACGCCCAGACGAGCCTGCACCATAAATAATAACCGCATCTTTGTTGCTGGTGGTCATTCTTCCTATCAGTGCGCGTACTATGATGCGTGAACCACCTACGGTTAATAAACATAGCCAAGCAAAAATAAATGGCATCGTACGTGGTATATCTATACCAACAAAAAATGCTAGTAACACCAAGCTTACCGTAGTGATAAGCGTACCGAGTATAATGGCCCATACTGCTTGTGAGTCCATATACCGCAAAACAGCGCGATACAAGCCCAAGCTAATAAATGTATATAAACTAATGGGAGTTAAAAGTATTAATAATAACCAATTACTAGTAACACTTAATGGCTCTAAGCTATCAAGCCTTACTATTAACGCTAACCAAAAAGCGGCTGCTATAAAAAGTGAATCGATACATAAAGTAATAACACGCTTTTTAGCACGCGGGGCATTAATAATTGAGCGGATAAAGCTATCCATAACACGTTCCTTTGCGGTTCAATTAAAGGGCATAACCCATGATGAGGTTTGAAGTTAACAATAATATAACTATAACAAAAAACTCATTAATGTAATTAGTCTTAAATGATGATTTATTTGTTACACGCTTAGGGAGCAATTGCAGCTTAAGCGCTTGATTGAGACAGTTAAAATATATAAGTAATGTGACTATTGGTGCAGTAAATAATGCCTAAAAACTGTCTCAAGAGTGTCTCACGCGTGACACTCTTCAAGAAATAGTGTATTTAAATTAATGTATTAAAGGCAACAGAAATTTAGGCCCAATAGATATTACTATCGGGTCTAATTTACCATTATAAAAAGTAAGCGCTATTTAACCCTATCACCACTACCACTGCCAGTTATCGTCATTAATATATATTTAAAATAGTTTCCGATAGTCATAGTATCTATCATCTCGCGGTCTGTTTTTGCAAGTAACTCAGGAGTCGACATGTCAATTTCATTAACTTGAGCAAGGCCAGTTATTCCAGGGCGTACAGCAAATACGTACTTAGCCTCTCGGGCTTGAGTTAGCTCTTCTTGGTTAAATAAACCCGGGCGCGGGCCCACTAGACTCATTTCACCTTTAAGGACATTCCAAAGCTGCGGTAGCTCATCCAGCTTTGTTTTACGCAAAAATCCACCAAAAGGAGTTATTGATGCAGTGCTTGCTAAGTGGCTCGCAACTGATGCAGTATCAACAGTCATTGTTCTAAATTTTACTAGAGTGAATGGCTTTTTATTTCGACCTACACGTTCTTGGATAAATATAGGTGAGCCTGTATCAAAGTAACCGATTATCGCTAAAATAATTAAAAATGGGAAAGCGAATAAGAGCCCAAAGAGAGAGAATGTAAAATCTAATATGCGAATAAGTAATTTTGTCATGTTTAACTCTTAGTTAATATAAAGTTATTATTTCTTAAATACATCAATCATTGATTGTTTTGGAAGCCAGCCTAGTAATTTTTTAGCTTTAGCATTATCTACTTCTAAGTTATCAAATAATTGTACTGATATTGAAGAACGCCCTAATAGGGTCAGTAAGAGCTTTAAAATAAAAACAGGTACTGGTATAAGTATCATATTTATGTTCTGAGCCTGCCAAATATTTTTTATCAAATCCTTTGTTGACATAAAACCGTCATCAGCAATTAAAAACAACTCATTAGCAGCCTTAGGATGATATGCACATAACACTATAAAATCGCATAAATTGCTTACAGAAATAAAACTTCGCGAGTTATTAACAAGTCCAAACGGTAAAGGTAACCTCCTAGATGCAATGGTATATAAACTTTTAAAGTTGCCTGGGGCGTTTATTCCATAAACTAAAGGAGGTCTAATAATTACAAGTTCAAAATCGAGTTCTTTTGATAATTTAGTTAATTCAATCTCAGCTTCATGTTTAGATGTTGCATAATTTGAATGTGGGTTTGGGATTGAAGATTCGTTAAAAGGGGGATCAATCGTTTTATTACCATTAACGCCAATAGAGCTAATAAAAACAAAGCGACGTAAACCATTATCTGCAAGTTGTCTAGCAAGTGCTAATGTAGATTCAACATTTATTTTTCTTAATTCATCGACGCTATAATTTTCATGAGCTAATCCAGCTAAGTGAACAGCAATGTCATAGTGCTCATTTATACATTTTTTAAATAATAATTCTTCAAGAGAACAGTTAATTGTTTTAAGGTTACTGTTTTTTTTTCGAGATAATATAGTAACATCTTTCATATCGAGTTTTTTTACTAATTCTTTCCCAATAAAACCTGTAGCCCCTGTTATTAAAAGTTTCAATTCACTAACCTCAATGTATTGTTCAGCTGTACTTATCACAATTAATATAAATTGCTTTCTGTAATCTAGCGCCCACTTTATGTAAATATCGAAAGTTATTGCTATCAATAATTTTTTAAGAATGGTAAGAAACTAGCTATAAAAGTTATGTAGCATTTACTAGCGTTTTTCTTATTTATAAATATACTTTGTGAGCAAAGATAGTACTTACTAAACAGTTTTCTATTTAATGCTGAGAAAGTAATTTGTACCCACCTTACTAATCGAGTTTCGAATAATTACTACATTTATGGAGCTACAGCAATTTTTTCTGCGTCATATACTTTCACCTTTAAGCTATTTAGATTGATGCCTAATATACAAATAACAACGTACTTGCATGCAATTTGTAATCTAGTAGAGCGTGGAAACATATGAGTCTTACTTATAGTAGAGTAATTGATGCGTATTTTAAATAAACCATGGCTATAAATTCACTTTAAATTGATGGGAAACACATTATTTTGACCGTTCTATAATTTAAAAATATTAAAGCCATATTTGCGAATTCCTTTATACAGCTTAAGTACTGAATCATAAGTAAAGTAAAAAAAACCATAACCCATTTTTCTATAAGTCATGTATCTACTGATTATATTCAACCTTTGTGTTGCAGAACGACTATTTTTTCTAGGCCTATAAATACCTGAATTAATATCAGAAAAAGATATTTCATCAAAAAGCACATCTTTTAATAAATTATGCCAAAAAACATAATCTTCTTGAATCTTGTCATTTTCATCGAAAGTAACTTTACCATCATACCTAAAGGTAGTTCCTAAACAAGGCGTATAATTTTCCCTTGCATGTGCGACTATATAATTTGTAACTGATAATGTTGGTAGTCTATATAATGTAACTTTGTCTAAGTATTCTATAGAGTAATTAAATATATGCAAAGAATAAGACTCAAGTAGAGATTTATTCTCGACATAATTAAAATATGAAGGGTTCAATCTATCATCGAAATCTAAAAAGCTTATGTAATCCCCTTTTTGACATACGGACAAGCCAATATTACGGCCAACAGCAACTCCGTAGTTAGGCCCTATATTGGAAATAAAGCAACACTGGAACCCTTTTTCCTGAATAATTGAATTTAGTTCAATGCTGAATTCTTTTTCTTGGCATACTAATATAAAATCGCAAATTAAATGATACTCAAAATGCGTAGACAAAAATTCACGAAAGAGTTCTATTCCACCTCCTTTTGAAATATGTATCGGAACTATTATTTTAACTTTTTGCATAATTTATTATGCCCTTAGAATAAAAAGATATAGAAAAAACCACCACCCAAAGAGCTGGCATATTAAAATCAAACTTCAAGAAAAAAATCAATAATACTAAAACCACTAGCTCTTTATTCTTCATACAAGACCATAGCCAAAGAAGAAACCCTCCGACACCTAAAACACCAAAAGATATCAAGATATTAATAACAAAGCCAGAGTCTTTGAACTGTGAACTATTCATGGTTAAGTCATAAACAGTTACCGGAGTTTCTATAAAAAACAGCCCTAATCCAAATAGTAATTCGTGGTTTGAAATTCTGGACAAAAGTTCAAATACTTGAAGCCTATATCCAACTGCATTGTATCCAAAATCTAATAACTCTATGCGAGCAAGCAATAAAGGAATTAAAAAAGGTACTGATATTAAGATAAAATATATAGAGTATTTTTTAAATTGCTTTATTTTTGAGAAATAGTTATAGGCTAATAAAATGAAAGCAATAAAGATAGCTGCAAAAGATAGTGTACACATACACAATAACAAAAACTTTTTGAACAACCTATCGTTGGACTCCATTCTTGAAAGAAACGCTAAAGTGAACAGTATAATTGAAAAATTCGAAGGTTCTTGAAAAAAAGCAGTTGGTCTTATTAAAAGAGATAGCAAGTAAAAGTTATTCTGATATCTTGCGTCATAACTAAATAATGTAATATAAGAATGTAAATCAATATAATATTTAAAAAGTATATAAATTACTTGCTGTAAGATAATAATAATTGCAAACAAGTACCATAAATAGGCAAGTGCCTGCCCTCTGTTAACTGAGCTAAAGTTAAAATAAGCCCTTATTGCAAAGACTCCCGATAAACAATATAGAAATGAACCAATATAAGCGACCTCACTTATGCTTCCTTCTGGTACTCTATACCAACCAACGATCAGAATTAAAGTAGTTATGGCTAAAACTTTGTACTCAGAGCCTAAGTATGCTCTCAAACCTGGGGTCATATAAAGTATAAACAAGTAAGAAGTAAACAATAGGTATAAGTGAAGACCTAAATTTGAAAGTAACCAGAGTAGTAAAAGTAATGCACAAGGAAATGCCGAGTTATGGTTTAAATCTACATTCGTCATTTTAAAGATAATCTCTCTTGCTCTATTAGAGATCCTGTTGCATCTAGTGGGTGCGAGAAAATAGGAGCAAACACTAACTTAGAAAAATTACAGGCCTTGTTTATATATGGCCAATCATCTGCTAGATAAATTTTTTCTTTTGCTAACTCACTCATTTTTTTTGCAGTACTTTTACTTATAGCATAAGCACAGGTACGATAAAAAAAGCTGATTAATAAAGGAGAGTACTCTCCATAGCTGTTTTTTCTAACGGCACTAAGCAGCCTACTTCTTTTCATTCCCTCTTGACCGCCTAAAAAGCACAGCTCATCTTCCGACAAAGTTATATTTTTAAATTTAGCCCACTTAGAAACATCAAGTAAAACATCGTCCTCTAAAATAATTGCCGATTCTATATTATTTTCTATAATATCACTGTAGATTAATTGATGACTTAAGCTACAACCTAGTTCACTAGGACTTAATAATCGCTTTCTTCCGGCCACAGCAAGATTAAAATACTCCCCTGATGATATATCTTTACCGACAACAGCATCAACAAACTTAGCAGTGAGACCTATTGATGAAAGCTGAGCCTGTATTTTAGATCTCCTGTCTGTATTACTAGCCATTGAAACGACATACACTTTTGCATCAAGTAATTTACTCATTAAATAAAACCTCATTATACTTTTTGACAAAAACTTCAGGATTAAATTTAGACTCGAATATAAGTTCTGCATTTTTTTTAAAAAACTCTAGTCTCCTCTCATCAGAAACTATATCTTCAATATATTGTGAAAGTTTTAGGGAATCTTCTTTTGGGAATAGATAACCACTAACCCCATGCTGTACCAATTCAGGAACACCACCAACATCAGAAGCAATTGTGGGTACTTTTTTAGACATTGCTTCTATAACGACTAAAGGACAGGCCTCGGTTAATGAAGGTAGTAACAAGCAATCTACACTAGAAAAAAAGAAATCAGAATCAACAAAACCTAAATACTCAACATTAATTCCCAATCTTGAGTAAGATGGAAAGTTAATTTCGCTAGACAATTTACCACTGCCAGCAATCACTATATTTATATCTTTAGAGCAATTAATATTATTAATTGCAGATAAAAGAACATGGATTCCTTTTTCCTCTGATAATCGACCTAAATAGCCAAATGTAATAGGCTTATCAACGTTTGAAGATACATGCTTCACCGAATCTAATCGTCTGTCAGTAGTATTATATATCAACGTGATCTTGGCTGATGGTAAGTTTAAGCATAAATTTTTTCTTGCATACTCACATACAGTAACAACTTGCTTGCTTCGGTAATTTAACAGAAAGCAATTTATCTTCGTACGTAACTTCTTCTTATACCCAACGTCGAACTTACTTCCCCATTCCTCTGCAGAATGAGAAATTAATGTATATTTTTTAAAAATAAATAAAAGTGATAAAAAGCGGCTTTCAGATAAACCATTCAATACTATATGCTTTCCTTTAGAGAATAATAAAGAGAACATAAAGAAAAATAAGCTTATCTTTGTTTTAAATATTTGCGCTTTAACATTTTCAATATTTTGAAGTCTATTAAATAGCTCTTCATTTAGACAATATACACTAATGGGACTTTTTCTTATCCTATTCACTAATGTAACGATATGGTTTTCACCACCACCAAATATTGATGAGGGAGAAATAATTATAACTTTCATTTATAAAAACCCTAATTGAAGACTTTGATAATTAATACAGTATAAAGTATAGGATTTACGTAATCTCAATGTATTTCCTTACTATTTATCATAAATTTATAAACTATAAAGAGAGCCGAAATTCCAACTCCATATGAGATAACCCCACTATAAAAAACCCCTAGAACTCCTAAGTCATGAATAAGCAAAATAACTAATGCGACATGAACCCCAGAACACATTATCGAAATAGAAGAAAGGCTCCCAGCAAAACCATTAGCCACTAAAAAATTGGAACTAATTAAAAAGATAAGATTAAAAAGTGCACATATAAGAGCAATATCTAAAAACTCTATCGAACCGTGGTAATTTTCAGGTAAAATATGTTCAATAACAACTGGCAAAAAGAAATTCAATATACACAAATTAAATACTAAGAAAAGTAGTGCATATAAGAATATTTTTCTATTATTTTTACTTTCGTTATTTTCAACATTTTTAAACATGGTAGGCATAATAGAGTTATTAACAGCTCCGCCAATAACCGTTAAAATTAAAGAAAACTGCATAGTTACTGCGTAAGTTCCAACCGAAAAAGCACCTAAAAGATTAAGTAATGCTAATCGATCGAACCCAGCCCTAAACCACCAGCTAAGACTAGTAGGAAGTGACTTTAAACCGAAATGAAAACAGCTTTTTAGGTTAGTATAAGCACCTTTAAAGAGCTCTAGTGTAAGCTCTTTATAAACCCAAAATAGACTCAATGTACCTATTAGTGCAGCTGTAAAAAAGATTGCAATATATCTAGACTCAACCCCAAAACCATAAAAAAGTAGAACTATCGATAAAATTAAAGCTACAAGTGAGTTAATCGCGACTATTTTTGCTATAGAAATAGGTTTTTCTTCATTTTGATATTTGCAAATATAGAGTGAGATTATTGATTGAAAAAAAGCTGTTATAGGTATGATTAAATACCAAGGACTTATAGAAAAAAATCCTGATAGATAAAATAATATTAATATAACTTGAATAAATAAAAAAGTAATAAAGCTAATAAATATAGCGAGTAAGAATAACTCACTTCTTAATATTTTCCCTTTAAAATACTCATACCTATAATATTGGTGAGATCCTAAAATTGTTAATATCACGCATATTTCAACACTTGTTTGGAAAATTGCAACCTGTCCATACTCCTCAACTGTTAAAAACCGAGCAACAATGGGTAAAAGTAAAAACGGAATCCCTTTTACAATAACGTCGCACATAATGTAAAGTAGAGTATTCAGCGACATTTTTTTGTTTTTTAACATATACATCCATTATTTTATATCTACGTACCACTTTTTTATTTCATTCTTCTTATAACTACTAAGGAGAATCCAAAATTCAGTAGTTATAAGACACAATAAATAGATTTCACTTTCGATAATTTGCTAATTATTACTTTATCATTTTAATAAAAGGATACTTTTCACAATACTCTTTGTAACACTCTTGAAGGAAGCCTGATGACTCCTTATCTTTTATTAAAGCTAATATAGAGTAAGCTTGTATTTTAGGATTGATTTTATTTGAATATACAAGAGTAGTAGTATCATAACCTATTACCTTCCCCTGACCCATCGAGTAAACAATATCTTCCGACGAGCTCTCAACATTTAAGTCTTCAACTAAAACATTTTCGCTTCTCAGGAGTGATATCAATTTCCTCCTTTTTTCTTCTGACTCTCTTGGATGAAACTTAACGAATAGATGACCTTTTAGATCAAGATTAAAGTAAAAACTTTTTATTGCGCTTACTTCATCAAGTAAGCTGATTTCAGGAAAATCACATGAAACAGGCCTTGATAAAAAAATGTTCTTTATTTCTTCGGGAAACTGGACTTTTTTATATAATAAATCGATCTTATTATAACTTTCCTTAATTGGAAGCGATGAATACCAAGCGTCTGGCTTAAATCCATACCCATAATTTAGACCCACAATGCTAAAATATATTTTACGTAAAAAACTTTTCAGGTTTACAACACTGTATTGCTTAGTCACTCCTCCTCTATAAAAGCAAGGGCCTTCTTCAAAAAAACAGATTTCAATATTATTTTTTTTTGCTACGGTATAATATAGATAAGAATCTAAGTGCATTGGATATGTTAAAAAAAGCTTTTTAACTCCTTCTTCTTCATAAAGTTCTAATATTTTTTCTTTTATATTATTTAATTTTAATCTCTGTTTATAAAAGGAGTTTAATTTAAATGGCATAAGTTCTAGTTTGAATGTATCAATAACTTGATGTTCACCATTACTTGAAATGCTACCTTTTATAGCATTTTCAAGAGTTTCATTACCGCTTATAACTGAAAATAACGCTTCTGCATTACCATATTGACGCACTATTGATAACGCTGCTGTCGCCGATAATAAATTTCGTATTAAATATAGATCGCTCATTATTTATGGCCTAGGGAGTTCCAAAGCAACTCAGCCAGTATAAAATCGTTAGGCCAATCAATATCTACTGATTTGAGCTTATCTTGTTCTAACAAATATGGCTTAGTAGCAATCCTATCGTTAAATTGTCTATAATTATCAACAGATGATAAAAATGCACCGCTATCAATTTCGTAAAGAGGTTCAATATTTTGTGTCATTGGCCATTTCAAGTCAGCACGGTTATAACTGACAGGATTATTCTTATTCCAGATAAATCCTTGCAGCTTAAGTACTGTCATTAATGAATCATAGCCATGATTTAGCTGCTCAAAGTAAGTTCTAATAATGCTACTGTAATCCTCTTCCGTCATAAATGGGGAGGTAACATGGGTCCATAATATGTCACCTTCGTGGACAAGAGAGGCTACATATCTAATTAACTCATCAGTAGTTGTAGAGCTATTACCCAAATGTTCAGGCCTGTGATCAATAATCACTCTAGAGTCATTGATTTTTTTTACAAATTCTAAAACTCGATCATCATTTGATGAAACTAGTATCGAATCTATAGAAGAACACCCAAGCAACTGATCTAACTTTATTTTTAGTAATCCGCCTTCAATTCCTGCAAACGGCTTTACATTTTTATCTGGAATACGCTGACTTCCCTTCCTACAAGGTAAAAAAGCTGTAATCATGATAACTCACTCCATTTATTTATTGTTATATCACCAGTTTTACCAGTAAGTATCTCTAGCTTTTCCCTTACATTTGAGTATGGCAAATAACCAATAAAATCAATATTGTTAGTTTTAGCAGCTTCAAAGTCAGAAATTGCATCTCCAAACATAATTGCGTTATTACTTTTTACAAGCTCAAGTATATTAGCAATTAAATCAGATTTTTTAATTGGAGAGCCATAAATACCATCAAAGTAGGTATCAAGCCCTCTTAACTTAAAAACATCTCGTAACTCTTCCTGCTCAGAGCCACTAGCAACAAATTTAGTGCCTTTAAGCTCGTTTATAAAATCGATAACATCTGGGGTTAAATCAGCTTTTAAATATAGATCTCTGCAATGTTTAGAATACGCATCAAGTATTGATTTTTTTGTTTGTTCTACTATATTTTTATCTAATTGTAAGAACTGCTCAATAAACATATCCACATGATGAAAGCGCGAAAGCCCAAAATTCACTCGAAAATAATCAACACACTTTTCAACTTTGGAACTGTCTGAAATAATTGTAGAAAGAGCATTATGCATAGCATCAATTTTTAATTGATTAGAATCCAAAATGACTCCATCGCAATCAAAAATATATACATCGTAATTAATTACAGGGTGCATAAACCGAGCCTTTAATTAGGGGGTAAGTCGTAGGTGTTAGCGATACTACCTCTATTGAGGATTCATGTTTATTATATAGATCTAAAACTTTAATCATTTCTTGCTGACGTTGGTCATTTTTATCGTAACCATCGAAGCCAACTGCTTTAACCGATTTTGGATTTGACTCTAACAGTATTGATAGTATATACCCTGTAGTTATATCTGAAGGAACCACACTGTATGTTTTATTGGCTTTAAATTCGTCTTCTCTCACTAATACACCGTAATCAAGTAGATCAAGACCATTAAGTTGCAATAGTTCACCTTCTGAAAAACGGTGCACTGGTAGGATTATAGGTTTGTTTAAAGCTTTATAACGTTGAGCATCAGCTAAAAACTTTGAGTTATGTGAAATTACATATAAATCAATTAAATCATCTGGCATCACATCGCTAATATTTATTGATATCACTACAGGTTTATACTGTTTGATATATAGCTTTATTGCATCTAAATATTTTTTAGTGCTTGGACCATTCGCAATAAGTAGTACATCCTTATCGTTAAATAAACCGCTTACATCTTCAGTACCTGATATTTCAGTATTACTTGCATTGAACGATAGTGCTGTATTTAAAACAGAACCATTATATGAAGTCGTACTCTCTAGCTTACTCAAATAATCAATAGCGCCTACAATTTCATCTGTACCGTAATGGGTATTGGATAATAAGTTCTGGATATAAGTAGGATGTACGTTGTTTTGAGCCCCTAAAAAGTATAGTAAACTACTCCCCCAACCATATTTTTTCTGCATTGGCTCAAAATGACGTATTACAAGTTCATAAATAGGTTTTGAATTATATTCAGGTTCCTCTTTATCAAGCACTGCTAATAAACTTTCAGTTTGTGTATTCCCTGCACCACGCCCCATACCTGTTATAGTTGTATCAAGCCAAGTAACCCCTAACTGCTTAGCGGTTAAAGTATTATCTAATCCTTTACCCATATTGTTATGAGTGTGTATACCTAACGGACCATCCCACTGCGTTCGCAATGCATTAACTATACGAGTTACTTCATCTCCATCCATATTGCCTAATGAATCAGCAAAATATAACGAGTCTAGCACTCCCCACTCTTTTGCATGTCGTGCTTTTTCGGCAATTACATCATCAGCCTTACCGCCTGCTTGCATTAGGTTATAGCCTACTAAATAGCCTAATTTTTTTAGCTGCTTAACTATTGAGCCTGACTCTTCAACTTCATGGAAGTGGGCTGCAATACGTACAAGACCAATTTTACTCTCACTAGCTGGTACAAATAATTTACTTACTGCATCTTCAATGCTAAAACCAGATTCTAAAATAGTTTTAGCATCAACCATCACGCCATAAATAGGTCCTTGAGGTAACTCTAAGGAGTTAATGTGCGATTCAGTTGTATAAGCATAGGCACCTAAAAAACCTTGCTTAGGAAAGTTACGCAGGCCAAGTTCGACATAGTCAATTTTTGCCCGACTTACTGCATTTAAATATGCTTCTACAACTTCAGACTCAAAATCCCAATTATTGTAATAGCCGCCATCTCTTAATGTACAATCGAGAATTTTCATGAATCTCCTTTATTCCTGTGATTTATATTATTAACTATAATAACCTAAATATATAATTTGCTTTTATCGCTTATATCTTTTGTACTACGATTTTAGATTTGTAGTGCTAAATAAAAACGACTGCAAGTTAGGCTCTTTCATCTCTATCCGCATCGGGAAAAGTTGAGTAAAAACATTTTACCTCTGAATATTTTGGCTTTTACAACACTGACAAGCAAAAAAGGCGTTATCACTCAAAGCTTATCGAATTAAATTTTGCAATTTAGCATCTCAGTGGTTCAACACTCCACTGAGACACTTTTTTCTAAAATGAGACAGTCAACTTTAACTATCTCATTGTAATATCTTGTTTTTGTACTTTTTATAAAAAGTGCCCAATAGGCCCCCTAAAAAACTACTTATCACTCTTATATTCATAGTTATAATAACCGTAATATCCATAAGCATTGCTAGCATTTTTAACCACATCATTAAGGACTAGTCCTTTTACATCTATTCCATTTTGCTCAAAACGGCTACGGGTAAGCTCTATTTCGCGTAAGTGGTTTTGTCCAAAACGAGCCACTAATAATGTGGTGCCTGTATGAGCACTCACAATGGCTGGGTCGGTTACTGCAAGTATTGGTGGTGTATCTATAATTACTATGTCGTAAGCGTTGCTTACTTCTTCAACCAACTTGCTAAAGTTGCTGTGCATTAACAGCTCTGATGGGTTTGGTGGTATTTGCCCGCGGGTAATTACATTTAACCCTTCTACTTTGGTCGTTTTAGTCACTTGCTCCAGGTTTAAACGCCCCGACAAGTAATCACTTAGGCCATCATCCCACTTTAAGCCAAATTGGGTTTGCAAATAGCCTTTGCGCATATCGGCGTCAATAATCAGTACTTTTTTGCCACTTTGTGCCAATACGGTAGCCAAGTTAACCGATATAAACGATTTACCCACACCAGGGCTTGGGCCTGATATAGCAATAATGTTGTTTTTAGCTTCCATCATCGCAAAATGTAAACTGGTACGGAGGCTTCGTAGTGCCTCTACAGATAAGTCGGCAGGGTTATCGAGCGCTAGTATAGTTTTAGCTTTTATGGTTTTATTTTTTCGTACTTTTGCAAAGCCAGTTAGCTTATCTTGGTATTCTGAGTGGGGTACACTAGCGTAAACAGGGATACCCAACGCCTCAATCTCACTTGGGTCTTCCACCCCTTTGTGTATTGCTTTTTGAATAAGTACAATTGCAATACTTAGCATACCGCCAAGCATAGTCGCCATAACCACTATTAACGCTTTTTTTGGCTTTACTGGTTTGCTGGTGTTTACCTCAGCGTAATCTATAACACGTACATTACCCACCGTACCTGCACGTACAATGTCAAGCTCTTGGGTTTTGCTGAGTAAGAGTGTGTAAATTTGGTTACTCACTTCAACATCACGCTTCAAACGTAGTAGCTCCTGTTGCGTTTCAGGTAGACTACCTACTTCCCCAATTAACTGATCTTTTTGTTTTTCGACTGCTTGAATTTGCTCAATTATGCCTTGATATGCAGGGTGATTTTTCTTGAATTTACGGCCAAGCTCTAAGCGCTTCAGGTTTAGCTCTTGTAGCTTAGTCTCAAGCTTTACTACTTGCTCAAGTACACCTTGGGTTTCTAGAGTTATGTTTATTGATTGGCGTTTAATTTGGTAGTCGTTAAAACGCTGTTCTGCATACTCGAGTTGTTTTTTAATTTCGGGTAATTGCACTTCTAAAAATTCTAGCGACTTTTGTGCCTCAGCACTGTTGCGCTCTACGTTGCGGCGTACATAAATAGCAGCCACTTTATCAAGCACTTTTTCAGCATAACTTGGCTTGGTGCTTTGCAGGCTTAAATTTATTATGCCTGAATCTTTGCCTTTTTCACTGGCACCTATAGCGGCTTGTAAATCAAGTATTGTATTTAGGCGATCATGGCGTGTAAGTAAAAACTCGGTGCCTGGGCGTGCATTAAGCTCGCGTACTGTTAAGTTAAACTTACCATTGGTAAGCTCCTCACCTACTTTACCAGCGAGTATTTGTTCGCCATCAGCATTTAAAAGCTCCACGCCATTATTTGTTTGTGCTACAAGTGTAACGGTCTTATTAATTGCAGAGCGAGGAACATCGAATCTAAATATATTTATGCTTTCGCCACCCCAAGCATAGCTACTTGCACCAAAACTTGGCTCGGCTAGGTCACCCTCGCTCATTGGCATAAATTTTCGGTAAGCGCGATTACCAATAAATGGGAATAGCTTAGGCTCTGCTGTTATATCTAGCTTCAGTGTATCTACTGCCTCACCGATAACGCTGCGCGATTTAAGTAGTTCTATTTCTGTTACTGCGGCTGATGTACTCTCGAACATACCGGCCATATCGTCAAACCCAG
This sequence comes from Pseudoalteromonas sp. GABNS16E, assembly GCF_028598715.1. Classification (NCBI taxonomy): domain Bacteria; kingdom Pseudomonadati; phylum Pseudomonadota; class Gammaproteobacteria; order Alteromonadales; family Pseudoalteromonadaceae; genus Pseudoalteromonas; species Pseudoalteromonas sp. GABNS16E. The sequence goes on along the minus strand of NZ_JAQREZ010000025.1, from coordinate 43,719 downwards.
GTACCGATGCACTGCCATCTTCTACCTGAATCATAGCGGTTGCTTGATAAACTGGTGTGCTTAACACCGCATAAACAATCCCTACAAACATAAATAACGCGGTTATACCGGCTATGAAATATTTGCGGTCGAGTAATGCTCCTAGCAGTGCCATTAAATCAATTTCTTGTGAAGGCTGTGCGTTGTTACTTTTATTATTAGGCTGAGAAGTCATTAATTTAGCCATTCCTTATAAATACTTTTGCCAAGCGCTACACGCGCTATCGATTAATCTATACACGTGTTCAAAAGCCTCTTGGCTTTGGCGATAGGGATCTGGGATTTCAGTGTCGTTAATCCATTTACCTAATAAAAAGGTTTTACCGCGTGCCTCGGGGTAACGCGCATGTACATCGTTTAAATGGCGCTCTTCCATTACTAAAATAACGCTATTTTGCGCAACTAAGCTTGACGATAACTGCCTACCTTGATGGGCATCCATATTTACACCGTTTGCTAGGGCAATTCGCTTTGCTGTGGCATCGGCAGGTTTCCCTTCAAGTGCTGTTAACCCAGCCGACGATACTTTAATATTTTTACCTTCAAGCTTTTGCTTTAACACATATTCACCGGTAGGACTGCGGCATATGTTACCAGCACATACAACTAAAACTGAATCAAACACTTTAAAGATCCTTAGTTTGATGAAATATCATCTAAGCTATCAATTGATGCTACCGATGGTAATAATAAACTTATTACGCGGTTCCAACGTGCAAGCGGTGCTGAGGTTACGTATACAATATCGCTTGGCTGCAGTTCAAACTGTTCCGCTAATACCATAGCTGCGATATTTTTTGCATGTAGTTGATATACGTTAGCTATATAGCCCGTTTGCTCTACGTCACTTTTACGCAGTACAAAAACGCCGTTTGCATCGGCGGTTGCTTCATTTAAGCCACCCGAATCACTTAATGCTTCGGCTAAGTTTAAACCATAGCGATTAAGGGTCACTGACCCTGCTTTTTTTACATCGCCTAGTACAAATACTTTTTGCGCATCGTTACGGCTTACATGCACTATGTCGCCGTGCTGTAATAAACGATTTTGCGAAATGTCCCCATTCGCATAAAATTCATCAAGCTGAATGACTTCTGTTTTATCGCCACGGGTAAAAGTAACTGTGCGCCAATCGGCTGAATCAGTTAAACCGCCGGCCTGATTTAGTGCATCTATTAAGGTAAGTGGTATTTCGGTTACAGGGTAAACGCCAGGTTGTTTAACCTCGCCTGTTACATAGGCTTTTTGACTTCTAAAACCCACTACTTTTACATCTACTTGTGGATCTTCTATTACGCGGCTTAAGCGCTTTACTAAGTCCTCACGTACTTGGCTAATTGTTCTGCCTGCGGCAGGTATGTTAGGGGCATATGCATAAGTAATTGTGCCGTCTTTTTGTACTCTAAAACCATCAAACTCAGCGGTGCGCTGTACTGCAGCAGGGATTGTAAGCTCGGGATGATCCCACACACCTATTGTTAGTACATCACCTACGCCCAATTTGTATTCGTAATCGCTAGTGTTAACACCAGCGCTACTTGAAATAGGTTTAGCGGCTGATTGCGCTAGCTTTTGTGTGTTTAAAAGCTTTGAGTCGATAATTTGAATGTTTACTTTTTCGAGATCTTGCTCAAGGTTATATGTTTGTTCGCCTGAGTCTATGCCTTCAAAATGGCTACCGGGTACTATTGTACATCCCGATATTGCTAGCATTATGAGAGAAGTTACGAGTGATTTACAGCTTAACGCCATTGTAGAATCCCAAAATTATTTTAAATATTGCACTTGCTCACCAACCTTGGTGAGTACTTATTTTTTTAGCGGTGTAATTAAAGCATGAGGGCTGATAACGCGCAAGCGCGAATCATTTTATGCGTATTAATTTTAAGGCCAAATTTAAAAGCCAACGCGTTGGTCAAAAGTGCAAAAAAGCAATTTAAGTACACCAACTGAGTAGTAGCGAGTTTACCTAGCGTTTACTCTTATTAGTTTTACGCGACATAAAACCCCTGCCACAACTACTGTGGGCTTCGCCCATTACGCCAGCAAGCTGCGCGTCTTCGAGCTTGTCTAGCCCTTCGGGCACGCTTCACGTTCCAGTTCGTCGCAGAGCTCCTCTCGCTCCAGCTTGAAAGCAAAACTATTTGCTTATCTAGCCCTTCGGGCACGCTTCCGCCCCTAGGTTGCAGTTCCTACGTACTGATACTTACTTAAATTTTTTGGCATAAAGCCGAAGCTGTGCATTTTGCTAGTATTGTTTTATATCTTTGTTATCTACGCTCATTTCTACTTGTTTATTAAGTAGATTAATTAGCAAAATACTGCGCATATCACCGTCTGGCTCTTTGTAAACAGCTTTAATATTATTAAATGAACTGTTATTTACGCTAACTACATCACCCGTTTTAGGTATAGTAGAATCATTAGTATGTAAACGCTCACTTTTAAGCTGTTCTATTAGGGCTGTAGGTACAATTTGATAATTTGCCCCATAAGATACAAAGCCGCTAATTCCGCGCGTATTTTTTACCGCAGAAAAGTTACCGTTTTGTGACACAAGACAAACAAATAGGTAGTTAGGGAATAGAGCTGACTGTTTAACGGTACGTCGACCTTTAACCAGTTTCTCGGTGGTTAGCTTGGGGTAAAACACTTCAATCCCTTGGTTTAGTAAGTTGGTGGCTGCTCGCTCTTCTTGCCGAGGCTTACACGTAACTAAATACCAACTTTCCATAGTAATCCTTACTACAACTATAATTGCAAAAAACACAACGTTAAATTTAATAACGCGTAATTATAAACAATTTAAGCGCATTAAGTAAATAGGTGTTTATTGTAAATATTTACTAACCTTGTTAATTGTAATAGTGAGGTTTGTTGTAACAATTACGCGTTTAATCGCTAGTATTAAACTTAAATCAGTATTTGAATACTAGTGCTAGCATAAGCTATGTGGCATAAAGCCGCGCAGCAGCTATTGTAGCCTTCGCCCATTACGCCAGCAGGCTGGGCGCCTACAAGCTAAACACGGAAAATTTTCGCTAATCTAGTAGCAGCGAGTTTACCTCGCGATAGCTCTACAAATTTTTACGCGGCATAAAGCCGCTGCTACAACATAACTAAACTTTGCTTAAATAACTGTTTGACTCTACTTTTAACTTTATCTTTAAAAAACTAAATATAGATACCCTATGCAAATACTTCACCACGGAGCGGTAAATGGCGTGACTGGCTCGTGCCACGAATTAGTTATTAATAGTATAAACAGCGTGCTAATAGATTGCGGGCTTTTTCAGGGAGAAGACGCAAAAGATGATTTATCAATAGAGTTTGATATTGCGCACATTAGCGCGCTTATTGTTACCCATTGCCACATTGACCACGTGGGGCGCATTCCTTATTTATTAGCAGCCGGTTTTAAGGGGCCCATTTATACTACGCCTGCCTCGGCTAGCTTGCTGCCACTAGTGATTGAAGATGCGTTAAAGGTAGGTGTTACCCGCAATACAAAAATTATAAATGCTTGCCTAAGCTTGCTAAATAAGCAGATAGTAGCGGTTAATTTTAATACTTTGTTTGAGCTGCCTTGCACCAACAAGCAAATAGCTAAAGCGCGGTTTCAGCGTGCTGGGCATATATTAGGTTCAGCCTATGTAGAAATAGATGTTGGCATTAATACAAAGAATAATAAAAGCCATAGAGTTGTGTTTTCGGGCGATTTAGGGGCGCCCTACACGCCGCTATTACCGGCTCCAAAACCTCCTTATAAGGCCGACACATTAGTTATAGAGTCAACCTACGGTAATAAAAATCATCAAGGCCGTAAGGAGCGCACCCAAACACTAAAAAATGTAATTGAACGCGCAGTAGCAGATAACGGCGTAGTGTTAGTGCCGGCATTTAGTATTGGCCGCACACAAGAGCTACTTTACGAGCTAGAGCAGCTAATACATCAATCAGCTAAAGGATCGCCTTGGCGGAGTATTCATGTAATTTTAGACTCCCCCATGACTGCCAATTTTACCGAGCAATATATTAAGTTTAAACACTTATGGGATGCAGAGGCTAAGCGCAAAGTAGCCAAAGGCCGCCACCCGCTAGACTTTGAAAACCTAACCGCCGTTGATACCCATAGCGAGCATAACGCTATTATTAATTATTTAGCCTCGCGCCAAACTCCCGCAATTATTTTAGCTGCCAGCGGTATGTGCACTGGCGGGCGGATAGTTAATTACCTTGAGCGCTTTTTACCAGACAAAACAACCGATGTATTGTTTGTTGGCTACCAAGGCCGCGGCACGCTGGGGCGCGATATACAAAAATATGGCCCCCGCAATGGGTATATTTTTATAAACGATACACGCATTACAATTAACGCACAGGTGCATACCATTAGCGGTTACAGCGCGCATGCCGATCAAAACGGATTAGTAAAATTTGTAACCGGCATGCGTAAAAAGCCAAGCCATATAAAAATTGTACACGGCGATGAAGATGCAAAGCGGGCATTAGCAAGTAAGTATAAAGAGGTATTAGGTAGTGACGTAAAAATTGAGGTTGGAAGATAGCTTAATACAAAACACTTTTACCACCGAAAACACAGAGGCGCTACGCGCTTCAGAGGAAAAACATAAACTCTTCTCCTTCAGTTCTCTATGTTCTCTGTGGTAATAAAAGTTACTTATAAGGCTATTACTCTACTGGACAAAAAAGAAGTTATTGTTGAATTGTAAGCTTAGGTAGACCTAACTTGCACCTTATAAAGTTAATTACTTTACAGTAGTTTGCAAGTGCGTATAAATAAAGGCTAAATACAGCTAGAAAACCATAAAACATATAATACTCTGGAATATTATACACTTCTCCGATCATCCCAACTCCAGCAAAGATTGAAGCGATCAAACAAATTAATGCCAATGTTTGCATTGGAGAGCAACCTATTCTCTGACAGATATGATGCAAATGTTCTCTATCTGGTTTAAATGGCGATTTTTTTTGCTTTATTCGTCGCACCATTATTGCGACCATATCCATTAATGGCACTGCTATTAACCAAAGAGCTGTTACAGGGCGAATCATTGGACTACCTGGATTTTGGCTGGCACCAATCAACAGCCAAATTACAGTAAAGCCAATCATCATGCTTCCTGCATCACCCATAAATACTTTTCTAGCACGTCCGAATAGACCTAGATTCATTATAATGTAGGGGATCATAGTTACTACTAACAGCATGCAAAGATAACTTAACTTTTGTTCACCGGTAAAGAATAATAAAATAGCGATACTGCCAAATGTTACGATAGACAAGCCTCCTAAAAGCCCGTCTATACCATCAACCATATTAAACGCATTGATACAGCCAATAACAGCAAATACTGTAATTATTGGCCCAACCCAAGATAAATTAACCTCCCCAAGCCCAAACATATTGCCTAATGTCTGCATTTGCGCCTCAGCAAAGTAAATCATAATAATTGAAATACCCGTTTGAACGGCCATTCTAAACTTTACACTCAGATCGTACTTATCATCGAGCACACCTATTGCTGTTAATGCGGTTATACATAACATAAATAAGTTTTCGTGGTTGATCATTCCGGGGTGTGAATAAATATAATGTACAATAGTAATACATATCGCCACGCCACCCACTAAAGGGATATTACCGGTATGGGCCTTTCTACCAGAGGGTATGTCTACAAGGCCAATATTACGCGCCACTTTACGCATCAGAAATAGCATTGCAAAGGCAATAACAAACGTGAATGAAAGATCTAAAAACATACAGAATCCGTGAGGTTAATTTTACGCGTTAAGTTTTTATTAATAGGCAGCTAAACAAGTCTATCTCTCAGCCTACTCCTTTAGTCAAAGTACATGCATAGTGATACTTAACTATTTTAGTGTTGTTTTTGCTTCCGTCTCTATAAAAGGGCCTTCTTTTATTTCTAATAAAAGCGCCTTTTCTGATATACATTCAACACTATGTATATCCCCAGGTAAAAACTCTACTGTAAATGAGTCCTGTTCATCACCAACTAAAAACGAATTTGTTACAACCCCCTCAAAGTTGTGGATATTTACTCTTACTAGTCCGAACTTAACTATGACATTTCCCATTGGTGGGGCTTTTCATGATAATGCGGCTCGACATAACTTCCGCAAACTAGGGCAATATACAAACGCTGAACTTTATCTTCATAAGTTTTATGCAAGTTTAAATGAGCACGCTTTCTTAACGAGCTTTCTGCCGACTTGAAAAGAGCATCAATCTGCGCTGTTTTAACTAATTGCATGTTTTTGTAACCTATTAGTAAGCTGATTTGCAATATTACACACAGAAAACTCCTTTTGAAGAAGCTGATATGCATTACAGCCAGCTTGAGATCTTAAGCTTGCGTTTTTGTATAATAAAATAGCATTGTTCAATAGCTCTTCGTCTTCACCATTTACGCTAATGCAGCCAGCTTCATTCTCATTAACCAATTCCAGTAAATCATTATTTGAGTTTACACTCCCCAAAATCGGCTTCGATTCCACCATGTATCCTAATAGCTTTCCGGGGAAGTTATGAGCTGTATGCTTGGCGGATAAAGAAAACAATCCTATATCGATTTCAGTTAAAATCTCTTTAAAGCGCTCTTGGTTTACTGACTCCAGTAATGTGAAGTTTGATAGTTCCCATTGATGTGCAAGCCTTTGTACTAAATCGAACTCATCGCCCTGCCCTACAAAGAGAAAATGAGCATTTTTATAGGTTTTCATCCCTTTGGCTAAACGCATCAGATTAGCCATATCTTGCGCATGGCCAATATTACCGCCATAGAAATAGATAATTTTGTCTTCTAACCCTAATTCAGCTCTTATCGACTTACTTTTACCTAAGTGACTTGAAGGCTGCAGTTTAGACCAGTTTCGCAGTATCTCTGTACGAAATACCTGTGTATTAAAAGATTCAAAAACCTCTAAATTTTTTTCAGACATTAATCCAATAGTGTCTGCTGCATTATAGTTAAACTTTTCAAAAATTCGGAAATACCTATCAAGAGCAGACCCTTTTTTGATCATTCCTGCGTCAATAACCCATTGTGGGAATAAATCCCTTAATATTAGGTATGAGGTGCATCTACATTTTTGTTTAAGCTTTCTCACTAGCTCCCCAAAAAAAATTGAGGGAGAGTAATATATGACACCATCAAACTGTTCTGGTGCAACTTCATCTTTTATAGCAGCCCATGCATTGTATGAAAGTAAGGTTTCATTGATAGCTCTTTGAAACTTATTGACATCCTTGATGGGGCCCGATCTAAAGCGCCATACATTTACATCATCAATACGGCTTTTAATTAGCTTCTCTTTCTGCCCAGTTGATGGTGTGATAACAGTTACATTATGCCCTAAGTTAATTAACTCTAGAGCAAGTTCATGAAACATTTTAGCGCCAACACGAGTACTATCGGGCAAATAATCGTCAATAATTAATGCTAAATTCATTAATATTTTTTCCACACAACTCTATTGACGTAATCGGTATAACTAATAATTGTTCTGAGAACTTTTTCAGAAATATTTGGAGCAATATAGTCTTGTACTTTATTTATTAGCCTTTGCTCTCCACGAGGTTGTGTAGTCAATATTTCGATTGCTTGCAATATTCGGTCTATATTCATCCCTGTGAACATAACAGCTCCTTCCTCAAAGCCCTCAGGACGCTCTTGGGCATCACGAATATTTATAGCAGGGAAATTCAATATCGATGACTCTTCTGTTATTGTACCACTGTCACTTAAAACTACCTTTGCTTCGGTCTGAAGTCTTACGTAATCACTAAAGCCAAGCGGCTTTAAAAGCTGTACTAAGGGATGAAATTTAAGGTTCAATAAATCAATTTTCTTCCTAGTTCTAGGGTGCGTAGATACAATAATTGGATACTGATATTTTTCAGCAATCTTATTTAAGGCCTGAACATAGTTATGAAGGTTTAGCTCTGAGTCGATATTTTCTTCTCTGTGAACACTAACAACAAAGTATTCGCAAGAAGTTAAGTTTAACTTGTCTAGTATTTCTGAGCGAGAGATTTTATCTTTATAGCGATTTAGTACCTCGTCCATCGGACTCCCTGTTTTTACAATCAGGTCAGGCTTAAGTCCTTCAGCTAAAAGGTACTCTCTTGCAATATCCGTATAAGGCATGTTTACGTCAGATATATGATCAACTATTTTACGATTGATTTCTTCAGGTACACGTAAGTCAAAGCAACGGTTTCCAGCCTCCATATGGAATATTGGAATTTTTTTACGCTTTGCAGGTATAGCGGCCATTGCACTGTTAGTATCTCCTAAAATAAGCATTGCATCGGGGTTTACCTCTGCAAACATTGCATCTGATTTACTTATCACTTGTGCCATAGTTTCTGCAGCAGTGGCCCCAGCACACTCTAAAAATATATCTGGTGCTCTTATACCTAAATCTTCAAAAAATATTTGGTTTAATTCATAGTCATAATTTTGGCCAGTGTGTACTAAAATGTGCTCACAAAACTCATCCAACTTAGCTATTGTGCAAGATAAACGAATAATCTCTGGGCGAGTACCTACTACTGTAACTACTTTTAACTTTTTCATCCTTTATACCTTTTTACATAATCTCTGTGCATATAATCGATCAGATCACTCCATGAAGGCGGAGTAAATTTCGTTAACACTCTAAATTTGTTAGAATTTAAAGAGCGATCTATAACTAAAGTTTGAGATTCGCCTATCGAAATACTTTTAGCATATTTAATAGCAATAAGTTTGAGCAGTTCAAATTTGTTGATTGGTTCTGCAGATAAGTGAAGTAAACCTCTTATATTTGGGTTTGGAAAAACAAACTCAGCTAAAAGCTTTGCTATATAACAAGTGGGCAAACCAGAAAAAACCGCTTTAGAAAACCCTTTGGTCTTACCTTCTTGAGAAAGGAACCAGTCAACTAAACTAACCGCTGAATTCAACTCATGGCCAATTATTGAGGTTCGCAAAGTCAAATGCCCTGAATAGTCAACTTCACCTAAACATTTTGACTTACCATATAGGTCCCGAGCATCAGGTAAACACTCTTCAGTATACAGACCTTTGTCTCCCGCAAACACGCAATCTGTAGAGAAGTGAATTAATTTTGCTTTGTTTTTGTCGCATATATTTGCCAACTCGTGAGGCAGCAGTGCATTGATTGCTACAGCTTCGGTATGCTGCTTTGCAATGTCATGCTGTTTAATTAGCCCAACGCAATTGATGACTATATCGGGGCCCACTTCTGATATGGCTTTTTCGACTGAGGTAATGTCGTTAACATCAACACCTGAAATTAATTGCTGTATGAAACCTTCAAAGAATTTTTCTTTCCCCTTAAGAGTTCTAACAGTCCCATATACGTCTAGGTTTGCGTACTCACTTAAATTTGTAAATAAGCTATACCCAAGCATACCTGTTGCGCCAATAACTAAAACCTTCATTATTAAACACCCTCAGGCACTATTATATTTCCTGATTCAATTTCACACATAAAATCAAGCTTGCGAAGTAATTGTTTCATACCTTCAACATCTAAGCGTTCAGTATTATGAGAGTTATAGTCATCAACTTTTGATAGGTCACAATCGCCTTTATCGAAGAATTTGGAATAATTTAAGTCTCGGTTATCTGCAGGCACTCTAAAGTACCGGCCTTGATCTTCGGCCACAAACATCTCTTCGCTGCTACACAGTGCTTCATACAACTTTTCACCATGACGAGTGCCTATTACATTAACTGTATGATTAGGCTTATTTAGCATTTCTAATAGTGCGGTTACTAAAGTTTCAATCGTAGCCGCGGGCGCCTTCTGAACAAAAATATCTCCATTATGGCCATTTTCGAAAGCATGCAACACTAAGTCAACTGCATCGTCTAAAGTCATCATAAAGCGGGTCATGGTAGGGTCAGTAATTGTGATTGGTTCATCATTAACTACTTGACGTATAAATAAAGGTATAACTGAGCCTCGAGAGGCCATAACATTACCATAACGGGTACAACAGATAGTTGTATTGGTGTGCTCTAGGTTACGGCTTTTAGCTACAATAACTTTTTCCATCATCGCTTTTGAAATGCCCATCGCATTTATAGGGTAAACCGCTTTATCAGTACTGAGGCAAACAACTCTTTCAACATTATGAGCTATTGCAGCTTCGAGTACATTTTCCGTACCTAAAACATTGGTTTTAACCGCTTCTAAAGGATAAAACTCACACGATGGGACTTGTTTTAATGCTGCAGCATGGTAAACATAGTCAACACCACGCATTGCATTTGACACACTTTGGCTATCACGAACGTCGCCAATATAAAATTTCAATTTATCTGAATTAAAGAATTTACGCATGTCATCTTGCTTTTTTTCATCTCTTGAAAAAATACGGATTTCTTTTACGTCCGTGCTTAAAAAGCGACGCAATACTGCGTTTCCGAATGAACCTGTACCACCCGTGATTAATAAAACTTTACCTGTAAACATACATAAGACCCAATTATTCAAACATTTTATTTATAGAAGCCACATTGCTTTGTAAAATAGCATTGCAGTATTGGTATACACTTTGTGATTGACGATTAAACTCCGAACCATCAAGTAAAAGTGCTTTATTTATTTCTTCAGCATATTGGTCTATACACTGATGATATACAACGCACCCGCCGTTACTTTGGACATCTGTCCACGGCGTATTTTCAGAAATTAAAACCAAGTTAGAGTGCATCATAGCTTCAACAATCGCATGCCCATAATTTTCATTTAGTGTTGGCAAAATAAACATGTGGCTTTTGAATAATTCCTCAGCTACTTGTTTACGATTTATTGCACCAATAAAATTAACTTTAATATTACTGGGTAGATTATTAATTTTAGCTTTACACTTCTCCCAGTAAGCATCATCGTCAACCTGCCCAGCGACGGTAAAAATGACGGAGCCGATTTTAACTTTAGAAAGAGCCTCCAAAGCAATTAACAAGTTTTTTTTAGGAGAAATGCGCGATAAAAATGTTAAATTAAGTTCACCAACGGCTTTCTCTTTATAAATATAATCAGGCAGGTCACCATGCATATTAGGTACAAGTAAACTTTTCGACTTACCTATAAAATTCAAACTTTCTTCTTTTTCTTGAGGTGATGTAAAGTGAAAAGTTATATTGTTTTTTAAACCAAAAAATCTAAAAAAATATAAATACACTTTCTTTTTTAATTTTTTTATACTCATAGCCCCATTAGTCAACTCTCCTCGAGGAGCCAATATAAATGATTCAGTTTTTAGAAAGCCTAACTTGTACAAAATAACAAACTGTATTGCATACCTGTAATTAAAAAAACTATTTACGTAGATCGTATTATACTTTCTTCCTTTAAAAACACTTAACAACTTTCTGAAAGAATGTTTGCTAGAAGAAGAATAAAAAACATTAGCTTTTTCATATTTATTATTCCACGAATCTATTTCCACATTATTAAAGGGCGATTCCTCACCTAAATCTCTATCAGCAGTAAATACATCAAAAATATATTTATCTTTTAATAAACGAATTAAATTTGTAGCACTTCTAACCGGTCCACCCGATTTATAGGCAGGGTAAAAGGAGGGAAAAACAAATAACTTTCTTTTTGTCAAAGGAAACTCTCTAGTAAAAACATTAAAATTAGTTGTATTTGTAAGACTTAAATCTGCCAGAAAACAAAACTATTAAAGCAAACAAAATTAATGCATGTGCATAATAAATATAAGCAATAACCCAACCATGCCATAACACAATCACGACATATATAGAGGTCAATTGACTTATAGCTCCATCCCCATAGAGTGTTTTTGACATAGTGACAGTAAGCATAAGTAAAATGGCGACAAGCAAGTATACTATCATAGAACTAGGTCCGCCGATAATTGCAAAACCTAAAAAGCCAATATTAGCATTCCAATCTGTGGAGCCACTCAAAAAATAGGCAAAAATATATTGTAGTGAATACTGAGCTTTCTCAGAATACAAAAAATAATTTTCTTCAATAAACTTATATATAAAATAAAGCTTTTGAGGGTATATAAAACCAACAGAGTTAGCGAACGATGAAATAATATGGTTATTTTCTATAATATATGAATTACTAGATATCATTTCAAAGCGTGAAAAAGCTCCTTTTAAAAAGAACATATAAGTATCAAGAAATGACATATCATCTGTTTTATATGTGGCAAATGCTTCAGCTAGCTCGCTACCTTCGCCAGAGCTTAAGTTTCGGTTATAAGCGAGTAATACATATTTAATAAAACGAATAAATGGAGATAGTAGTATGCCCAAAAACAGTAATAGTAATACTCTTTTTTTATGAGCTGTATAACTGGCCCACAACAAAAATATAAAAATTAAATTCGCCGTTGCTCCACTCAAAATTGAAGTCAAAACAAAAATGGGAAGCGTAATGTTATACATTTTTGATTTTACATGATAAAAACAGTAAATATATATTAATACTAAAAAGCCTGGCTGTAACAAAGCATACCCATAAAGTATAGCTTTACTAACTTTCAATTGACTTTCATCTACACCTGATACTCCGACACTAAAAACTGCGACGCAAAGAAAGTAAAATAATGTAATGGCGAGAAAAATGCTATCTAGCATAAAGCTCGACTTTAGTTTGATTTTGGCCTTAATAGGTATTTTAGATACGTATTTACAAAAAGTTAGCAGCAGCCATAACGATGAAATTATCGCCAGTAAACCAAGTACTAGATTATCTATAGAGACCGTACCGTATTTCTCTTTAAAATCACCTAATAAAGGATTACCGAAAGCATAATATATAAAAAATAAAAGGTTAAAGAATATATATAGCCCGCATATGAGGCGAAAACCAAAAGTAGACATTTTAGTAAATCTTTAAGCGCTTTGCTATTTTATGCAATCTTCTAACCAGTTTAAAACCATATAAGCGCTCTTTGATTATCCATTTAGCTGAGCTAGGTGTTAAGAGCGTTTTTAAAGTGGATGGTGTAATCAATATATGCTCATCCACGCAGTATACAGGTTTCTGTGTTCTCTCAAATATGACTTTAGCTTGTTGAAGAGAGCTTTCGTAGAAAATCTTTGTCTTAGACTTTTTGTAAATATCAGACTTATGCTTATAGTAGTCTTGCTGCTCTAAGCGCTCTTTTTTACTGCTTATGTTTAGCATTTCAAGGCGGTTGTATTGAATATTATTCTTGGCTAACCATGCCTCAGTTTGCGGTCTATATTTTTCAAGCCTATTCGTCACTAAAGTGTCAATTTTAAATAAAGGGAGGTAAAGAGGCTTTGCACTATCTAAGAATTCAGAATACTTTTCTCCGTCATCATTCTGACTTTCCAGAGGATCTTCACAAAGTACACCATCAATATCGAAGCAAGCATCCTCAACTATGCCGTGATACATAGCATTCCATTCAAAAATTCTCGGTGAAGGAACGATATCGAGTATGAAGTCAATATCATTATTTTTTTGAACCCCATAGACGGCTAAAAACTTTACTTCACCTATTTTTTCTTGCGGTATCTGTTTTTTTACTTCTTCTATAGAATCCCCAGAGTTAATGCTATCATCAACTATAAGTACTTTTTTAGCGTTGTAAGCACTAGAAACATTACTAGAAGGCTTTCTTGTTCTACCGTGCTTTACTTGACTATCAGCTAAGTATTCAGAAATAGTCATAAGTGGTAAGTTCAATTTAAGGGCAATAATAGAAGCCGGCAGCATACCACTTCTAGGTATACCTACGATGAGGTCAAAATTTTCACTTTTCAACACTGATATGTTTTTACTTATATCAATATTTAAATCTTTTATACTTTTAAAATTCATCTAATTCACTATTTAAAAAGGTTTAGTAATTTTTTATAAACTAATTTTGGTAAACTGGCTAAAACAAAAACGAATGACTTGGTTACAAGCAGTTGTAGCAATTCTATAACTTGTGAGGGACTACTCGACGCTGCTAAACCTCCTTTTACATAATATGCAAAAGGTTGTACCAAAAATTCACTACCTTTATAGCCCTTAAGTTTGTTGTGAAAAGAAGGCAAAGCCTTGACCATTTTTACACTATATTTGTACCTTTGCTCTTTAGCTTTTTGGGAGTCAGTCCACGAATTTTCAGTGTTTCTCCTGTAGACACATGTTATTTCTGGTAAGAATACAACCTCGCCAACTATTGCTAAGTAGCTTTGAATAAAAAAATCACCAATAGGCCAACTCTTAGCGTTTTCAATAATAAACGGTGTATAGGATGATTTTATAAATAGAGACGCAGTGGGCATATACCCCCCACGGTTTACAATAGCGTACTCACTAGAAATAATTTTTCTAACTGAGTAAGGTTGACATATTACTTGTTCTTTACGAGTTACCTCATCAATTTCTTTTGCAGCGGTAAAGCACAAAGATGCTTTAGGGTACTTTGCACAAGCTTGGTACTGTTTTTCAAGTTTATCGATATCAACCCAATAATCATCACCTTCACATAAAGCTATATATGGGCTTTTAGCAACTTTTAAACAGTTAACAATAGGCTTGCACATATATTGAGAAAATTGATTCTCTGAAGCAATTATTGGCTTTATAAGACGCGGGTATAAAGATTTATATTTTTCAATAATAGCCACACTGGCATCGCTAGAAACATCGTCATGAATTATAATTTCGATTGCGAATGTTGTTCGCTGTAACAAAAAGCTTTTTATTGTTTCTTCAATATAACGCTCTTGATTGAATACTATACATACAATCGAAACAGTTAAATCTTTAATAGCCCAAGAGTCGATAATTTCATCTTCTGTTCTTAGCCCACTCCTATTAATTATATTTTCATCCATTTGTATTTTTCATCGCTTTTAAATTCAAAACTTCTTTTTTTACGCTTTGTATAACAACACTATTTAATAGTAAGTTAATTAATAGAAAAAGTCCTATATATAAGAAACCTGCAATCACAAAACTGAAGGATAAAAATTCAGTAATAACAACACAACTTATACTAATTAATAACTGCTGCATAAACGGATAAAACTGAGAGTAGAAGCTTAACTTTATCTCGATTGATACAAACCACATATTTAATAAAACAGAAAAGAAACTAGCAATAAATAAAAGATATAAATAGCCTTCTATTCCCCATATAAACAGTCCAAAGAATGATAGAGACACTAATACTTTTTTTAAGATTTCTAACTTTAGAAATGCTTTAGAGTTTCCTCGACTACTTAGTACATTAACGAGTAAGGCACTTAATGGATATGCAAAACTGCTCAGCAGCAGAAGCTTAAGTAACTCTACTGAGGGTAACCACTTTTCGGTGAATAGGAAAACTATTATTTCTTGAGATTCTATATATAGCAATCCCAACAGCATAAAAACAATAAAGCATAAAATATGGAATATACTTAGTACCACTTCTCTTACTTTTTCGGTGCTATTTTGTATTTTGCTCAACGCAGGGAATAATACAGATATTAAGCTACCAGAAGTGTACGTTATTAAAAGCGTATTAAACTGCTTCGCTCTTTGAAAGTAACCAAGAGTAGCTATTGGTAATATTTTACCTATAATCAGATAGTCTAGACGAGTGAATATCGCATCTATTAAACCGGAAAGAAAAATCCTAAAACCAAAAACCCATAATTTTTTTAGAGCCTTTAAAGAGAAAGCAAAATGGGGCGTCCACCCACTCGATAAAAGTATGGTTATATTATAAATAATAGCCTGTATCAGTATTTGGTAAATCAAACTCCAAACACCAACCCCCTGGTAAGCCAGAAAAATTCCTACAGCGCCTCCAATTATTGAAGAAAGTAGCAATACCTTAGAAATCACGGAATATTTAAGATCTTTTCGAAGAATAGTTGTAGGCACACTTCCTATGGCGTTAATAATAAATAGAAAGCTTGTTACCTCAAAAATACCTTCCAGCTTTTTGACAGAGTAAAAATCTGCGAGCTGCCCAGCCATTAAAAAGACAGATAACGTAATTGTAGCTGCTATAAATAAGTTAAAAAGAAAAACTGATGAGAAATGAATTGGTAAAACTCGTTTCTTTTGTATCAGTGCAGTGCCTAAACCTATATCTATAAATACTTGCGCTATACTTGTAACAACCATAACCATAGCAATTAAGCCGAAGTCATCCGGAGTCAGTAACCTTGCTAAAAATATGGTTGTTAAGAATGTAATACCTTGCGTAGAAACTTTTCCCATTACATCCCATAAAAAAGCATTTATCCCTTTACTTTTAAGCTCATTCATCGTTTTTTTTCAGCTTAGCGAGTAGCTTTTTCTCAAGGGTGTATAATTGCACAGATCTTTTTTTAATTTGCTTTAGCGGGTTACCTGCATATATATAGTCCGGTTCACAATCTTTTTTAACTACAGAATGAGCACCTATAGCAGCGCCGTGATGGAGAGTTACACCTGGTAGGATGAGCGAGCCAGAACCAATAATAACATGCTTACCAACCACAACAGGTGCATGAGTCACATTTAAAAAGTCGCTTGGCACCATAGGGTTTGTCATGAAGTCGCCTGAGTAATCATCATTGCTGCTATAAATGCTTACGCGAGAAGATATATTGCAGAAATCAGATAAGGTTACTTTACCCGCACCAATTATAGATGTGTATACAGCTATATGTATGAAATCACCGACCTCGATTCCACCTTCGCCAGCTGAAAGAACAGTAAAATCATCAATTCTAACGTTATTCCCAATAGAAATTTTATCAATGCCATAAAAACTTGCTTTATCTGAAATAAAGATGTTTTCTCCTAAAGATTTAAAGCCCATCTCAAGTAAGTGCTGCCTAGTCAAAATACCCATGTTTAATGACCTAACACTGTTTTAATTTCACTCGTAACCCTCAATACTTCGTCTTCACTAAGATAGTAGTGTAGAGGTAAACATAAAACGCTATTCGCGATTTTGTGGCTATTAGGGCAACCAAAACTCTTCGTTTCTGGGTAGGCAGTATCCAATGATGGAGTAAAATATCTACGGCACTGAATTTCATGTTTCTCTAAATGATTTATAACAGTTTCTAGAACTCTTTCTTCTTCTATATAAATACAGATGTACGCTCCGTTTATGCTGGCATTACTGTGCCATTCAACTAACTTAACAACATCTTTAAGTTCGTTTCGATATAAGTTAAATAATTGAGTACGTTTGGATACGATCATTTCAATATCATCAAGTAGAACAAGCCCGACAGCGCATTGGTATTCGTTCAACTTAGCATTTATACCAGGGTTCCCTAAGCTACCAGTATCAGAAATACCAAAATTGATAAGCTTTTTCGCTTCTTCATAATCAGCGCGCTTCTTAAAGACAATCGCTCCGCCTTCAACAGTATGAAAAAGTTTAGTAGCGTGAAAACTTAACGTACTTGCGTCGCCAAACTTTAAAACTGAATCGTTTTTTATTTTCACGTCAAAGGCGTGTGCGGCATCATAAATTACTTTTTTATTATTTAGTTTTGCAATTTGCTCAATGGCTAAAACGTCACAGGGGTTACCGTATACATGTGTTGCTATAATACTATCAAACTTATTGTCTTTTTTTATTGATTGCGCCAAGGACTTCGGGCATAAATTAAAGCTATTAGCGTCAATATCACTAAAGGCAACCTCTATCCCTTGCCATAGCAAAGCGCTTGTTGTGGCAACAAAACTAAACGGAGTTGTAATGGCAGCCTTAACATTGAGCACCTTACAGGCAACTTGAATGGCCAAAGTACCATTTGAGACGAGCAATAAATTCTTTACACCAAGATAGCTCTCAAGCCGCCTTGTTAGCTCCTCGTGTAATGGTCCAAAATTTGTGTACCATCCTCGTTGGTTTACCTTCCCTAAGTATGTAGTTAGTTTTTCTAAGTTAGGCTCTAATGGCTTATTCAATGCTATTTTCATAACTTATCCGTGATGATATCCATTAAATATTGACCATAACTGTTTTTAGACATTAATCTTGCTCTAGTAAGAACATCCTCTTTAGAAATCCATCCTTGATTAAAAGCTATCTCTTCTAAACACGCCACCTTAAAGCCCTGCCTTTTTTCAATAGTTTCTACAAACTGTGCAGCTTCAAGAAGACTTTCATGCGTGCCAGTATCCAACCACGCAAACCCTCTACCAAGCATTTCAACATTTAACTTAGTTTTTTCTAAATACATCTCATTAAGACAGGTAATTTCTAACTCCCCTCTTTGTGATGGTTTAATAGTTTTTGCTATTTGAACAACAGAGTTATCGTAAAAGTATAACCCTGTAACAGCATAATTAGATTTTGGGCTTTCTGGTTTCTCTTCAATAGAAATTGCTTTTTGCTCAGAGTTAAATTCAACAACACCAAATCGCTCTGGATCCTTCACCTGATAACCAAAAACTGTTGCGCCTTGATTATTTTTAGCATTTAAAACAGCATGCTTTAATTTAGGACTAAAGCCCTGACCATAGAATATGTTGTCACCTAAGACTAGGCAGACATCATCTTCGCCAATAAACTCTTCGCCTAAAATAAAGGCCTGCGCTAGCCCTTCAGGCTCCGGTTGAATAGTATAATTGAGCTTAATACCGAATTGTGAGCCATCGCCTAATAGGCGTTTAAACGAGTCGCTATCTTCTTTGGTTGTAATAATTAAAATTTCATGAATACCAGCCAACATAAGTACTGACAATGGGTAATAAATCATCGGTTTATCATAAATAGGCAGTAGTTGCTTAGATACACCCATTGTAATTGGGTACAAGCGAGTGCCTGACCCGCCAGCTAAAATTATTCCTTTCATTAAATTGTGCTCCTATCTATATTTCGCCGAGTCGTTCACGCTGGTAAGAGCCACTCTGAACATTTTCGCACCATTGCTGATTAGACAAATACCACTCTATTGTTTTACGAAGCCCTGTTTCAAATGTTTCTATGGGCTCCCAATTCAGCTTTTTACCCATTTTCGATGAATCAATCGCGTAGCGTCTATCATGCCCTGGACGGTCTGCTACAAATATAATTTGATCTTCATACTTGGTTGGTTTTGGAACTAACCTATCTAATATATTACAAATAGTTTTTACCACCTCGATATTCTGCTTTTCATTGTGGCCGCCTATGTTGTAAGTTTCTCCAACAACACCTTCGGTAACAACCTTATATAAAGCACGTGCATGGTCTTCTACATATAACCAATCACGTATCTGGTCGCCTTTACCATAAATAGGTAAGCTTTTACCTTCCAATGCATTAAGTATGACTAAAGGGATTAGCTTTTCAGGGAAGTGATATGGCCCATAGTTGTTTGAGCAATTAGTAATAATAGTAGGGAAACTATATGTACGATTCCATGCTCGAACTAAATGGTCACTCGACGCTTTACTTGCAGAATAAGGACTACTTGGCGCGTAAGAGGTATTTTCAGTAAATAAAGGAAGCTCACCTTCTTGCTCATCAGGATGAGGAAGATCTCCATAAACCTCATCAGTGGAAATATGATGAAACCTAAACGCTTTCTTTTCCTCATCATCCAGTGTGTTCCAGTACTCTCGAGCCACTTCTAATAGATTGTAAGTACCTACAATATTAGTTTGTATAAATTCTGCAGGACCTGTGATTGAACGATCAACATGACTTTCAGCCGCCAAGTGCATTACTGCGTCTGGTTTATGTGATTTAAAAACACGCTCGAGTTCAGCACGATTACATATATCAACGTGCTCAAATGTATACCTTTCGTTTTTTTCAACTGCATTAAGAGACTGCAGGTTCCCCGCATATGTTAACTTATCTACATTTACCACTTCATCTTGAGTATGGCTTAAAATATATCGGACCACTGCAGAACCAATAAAACCAGCACCGCCTGTAACTAAAACTCTCAAATCTAAACCCTTTTATATAAACAAGTACGACACCTTTGATAGGCGTTTATAAATAACCTGGCGCCAGATTGAATACTTTACATTTTAATATTTACGAACTGAAAAGTGCCTAACTAATACAATAATTGCTCCAAGCATACTCCCCAAAAAAGCACCTAAAATACATATTAAGGCGCGCTTTGGCTTTTCTTTTTCTTCCATAACTAAAGCTGGATCAATAGTTTTGAACACATATTCTTCCCTGACATTTGCGAACATGATAGTTTTCGCCTGCTCTTCGATAAGTTGGTATAAAATCGATTGAATTTCTGAAATATCTGTATTTTCTAGTTGTTTAGTTAAGAACTCTGTACTTAGCTCAGCTTCTTTAACATCACGCTCTTTCATTCCGCTATTGATATCTTGTATGAGCCAGTTAACCCAATTTTGAGCAACATATGGTGAAACATGTTCAATAAAGATTGTAACCATTCCCGTCTCTTTATCTTCACCAACATAAAAAATCTTTTCAAATTCTTTAAACCCCTCTTGGTAAGATGGCTTTTGTTTAAAGGGTAGCTCAACTTCCCTTACCCACTTTTTTTCTTCTGAGCTGTAAATGTCGTCGTCATAAATTATTGTGTTTGATTTTATATCCCAAGATTTTGCAGCCATTAAGTCTGGCAGAATTTCATGTCTTTCGATGAAAGATGTTATGAACTTCCTCGATTTTAATATTTCAATAGCAAGCTTAGCTTTATTATTACTAGAGCCACCTAAATCAACACCTGCTAAGCTCGCTAGCCCTCCGAACTGCCCTGCTAACGCAGACAAGTTGTTCGCCCCATCCTGTTCGACAGGTGAAAGTAGCGCTTCAGACTTATAAATATTAGGCAAAGTAACCGCATATATAACTGATATTAAAGAGAATAGAAAAGCAATTGCTATTAATAGCCACTTACCTTCCCAAAGAGCAACTGTAATCTCTTTTAAGTCAATTTCGTCATTCGTTCTCATTGAGTCTGTTCTTATTTCACTTTGTTTTATGCTCTGAGACATTTTGTTCTCTTTTAAGGCTATTAACTATTTTCTACTAGAGTGGAGTATTTTAATAATAACTATGTTTATCAGTAAGAATATTCTGTATGTAACAGCACTGCTGGTATGCTTCCGCCCCTAGGTCACAGTTCCTACTTACTGATAACAATAACTTATTTGAACTGCATAATGTAACTGAGGGGCTTTAGTTGTATTACAGACTGCCAATCGCAGCAACCGCTACACCCAGTTGATAAAGGATCTGGGTAGCAGTGCTCCATAGCGTTAGCTTATCCATATGGCTTGCATCCATCGGTATTACTATTGTATCACCAGGTTCTAACTGCTCTGAGTTATTAACCGCAAACCAGCCAGCTTTATTTGGAATTTTTACTGAACCATTAGCTTTAATAATATAAATGCTATCTTCATTGGCACGCTCTTTAAGACCACCACTTAGGGCAATATAATCGTCAACACTTACGCCTGTTTTATATAAGTGTGATGTTGAGTAATTAACCTCACCAATAACACTAATAGAGTCACGTTTGCTAGGTACATACAATACATCACCGTCTTGAAGGACTAAGTTTTGTTTGTTTTCAACAATAAGTGGTAAATCGATAACTAAGCGCCCTACCGCTTCTACATTCGCTAAATCATTTAATAGCTTATTCATTTCATCATAAGAAAGTGAATTACTACTCACTGAATTTTGAAAGCTCTTTGATGCAATATCGCGGCGTAGCTCAGTTGATAAGCGGGCTAGCTGTTGCTGCTCTTGCTCTTTAATCGAGGCGCGGGTGAATATAGCTGCTTTTTGCTCAGCAAAATCAGAGAAGCCGCCTGCGCGCTCTAAAAGCTCTGTGAGTGTTTCGCCGCGGCGAATTGTGTATGTACCAGGGAACCTTAATTCGCCTTTAAGTTCTACTTTTACGTTTTCTTGCCAATTGGGGATGGCGAATACGTTAATGCTGTCTTTGCTTTGCAGTTTAATATTGCTTTGCAAATCTCCACGCATCGCACTTTCAAGGTTTAAACGTAAGTGCTCTATTTTTGACGAGTCGCTTGCAACAATACGCGTAATTTCTGCTTGTTTTACGTAGGCAGATTCTAGCAAGCCACCTGCAGCGGTTACTAAATCACGAACTTCACCGCCTACAACTAAGGGATATACACCAGGAAACGTAACATTGCCACTAATTTCAACAACCTGAACAGCTTGCTCAATTGTAGCTTGTTGTTTGAGCTTAGCCAAAAAGGACGCTAAAAGGTTATGCCGACTAAATAAAGCGTATGTATCAGATTCAGATTCAGATTCAGATTCAAGTATGGTATTGTTTAGCGTTAAACCGATATATTTTTCAAACTCTTTTTGCTGATATTTATGCCATTGCTCAGCCTTAAGCTGTTGTTCTTGCTGTTCTTGGCTCAGTGCCATGTTCGCAAGTGCTGATTTTTCAGCTTCTTTTTCTTCAAAGCGGCTAAATACTATAATTTTATCATTTGCTTTTAGTGCTAAGTTGTTTTCAGGGTTTTTAATAATGGCTTGTGCTACATCAAACTGGTGCGCTTCTATATCACCATTTATATTAATTTCGCGAATAACTAAGCCGTAGCTTAAATCGGCTTGTGGCAGTAAGTCGCCACGTACTGATTTTAAAACATCGGAAATACGCTTACCTTGATGCCATTGATAATTACCCGGGCGCACTACAGCACCAATTAAGCTAATAGAGTTTTGGTATTGTGAGCTTACAGAATTAAAGCGTACACGGTCGCCATCTTGCGGGATGTAGTTAATTTGTGGCTTGGTAAAATCTACTGATAAAACTTCTTTGCGATCAAAATTGAAACGCTCTACCACGGCATTTTTAGCATAAGCACCCGGTTTTAAGCCGCCGGCCATAGTGAGTAATTGCTTAGCAGTCTCACCTTTTTTAAGTTCAAATATTGCAGGGCGTTTAACTAACCCTTCTACAGTAACTTGGGCTCCTACTGGTGGCACAAAAACAACATCGCCAGGCTTTAAAACAATATCGTTGCTGCTGTCGCCATTGATTAGTAAATCGTAAAGATCGAAATTAGCTACTGTTTTACCAGCGCGTTTTACTTGTATGTTACGCAATGAAGCTATTTCAGACACTCCTCCGCTTACAAACAAAGCATGTGATACGGTTGTTAAAGACGATACGCTGTAACTGCCTGGTTTGTAAGCTTCACCTAATACAAGTATGCGCATACTACGCAGTTGGCCCAATGATACAAAGGCTTTTACACCAATAACTTCTTGCTCAACTTTTACTTTTATTAGTTCTTTAATCTCGGCAAAAGTTAAACCAGCTACTTCAACAGGGCTTAAATCGGGAATGCTAATTCGTCCTTCACGGTCAATAGTTACATCAAAACTATCGCTTTCTTTTCCGTAAAAGTTAATTTTTAGTTGATCCCCAGGGCCAACTATATAAGTGTCGGATACGGCTGCATTTTCACTTGGCATAAATGTGGTGGGCTCACCGGCAAAAAGCTCGTAGCCGTAAGGTTTTAACTCTTCTGTTTTTGGTTTAAAGCGCTCTTGGTAAGTTAAATCTTCTTGTTCTTGTTCTTGTTTTTCACGCTCACCGATTGTAGGCTGCTGCTCGTTTGTATTTTCATTACTTGATTGATTAGCGCCAGTGATCGTAGAAATATCTACACCGTATTGTTTTGCTAGGGCTTCTTGTTGGGCTTTTGGCAGCTTTTTAAATTGCTCAATTTGCGAGGCTGATGGCGTAAAAGCCATGGTACTAAAACTACAAAATAGAATAAAAGCACTAAAAAATTGTGTAAAAACTTTCACGAGTAGGTATATCCCTAGGTCTACAACCAAAATAGGTCGCTATAATACATTAAATCTAAACAAATAAAAAAGGGACTTTCGCCCCTTTTGTCACTTAAATGTCATTAAATACAGTTTTTAGTTAAAAACTGTAAACTAACGTTAATGACGTCTCTGTATCTGTGCTTTCTTCGTCATCAGCAACATCTGAGTTGTTGGTAACATTAAAAGCGACTTTCATTTGCAGCGAGCCATTTATTTTTGCTAGCAATGCAGTTTCTGAACGCGTTTTGGTGTTTGAATCACCGTACTCAACTGATACAAGTTGAGTAAAACGTGCGCTATCTGAAACCTGCCAGTTGTAATCAAGTTTACCTAAAGCAATTACTTCACTGTCGCTTTCGCCCGCAAGTAGGTTACCGTCGTCATCAACTTGCGTGCTGTCGTCTGAGTATTCAAAAAATTTGTAACCCGGACCAAACTCTGCATTTAACCACATATCTGGTTGGTCAATTAAACGTAAGCCGTAACCCGCAGAAATTACAGATTCAGTTCTATACGCGCCAAAGTAGTCTGAAACGTGTGAACCATAAATGAATAAATGAGAATTCTTTTCATTTAATTTGTAATTACCTTGCGCAGATGCAGAGTACTTTTCGTTCGTACGCTGTTTGTCTTTGTCGCCGTTGTCATCCTCTACTTCATCTTCTTTATAGATGCCGTCGATTTTGTACTCATTATTCCAGTTTTCTAGGTGATGTAATACCTTTAAACCACCTTTTAATGTTGTAGTTTCAGTGTTACCACTAGTGACAATAGCACCTAGCTCGCTTGTTACTTCCCACGTTTTTTTCTCTGCGTCTTCAGCGAATGCGTTAGTTGCAGCAGACGCTGCAACTAACAGTGTTAAAAGCTTTAATTTCATTAAAAATAACCTATTTAATCCTAAAAATTATACTAATTCGCTTAATTAAGTAATCTATTTTGAGGCTGGAAAAACGTATTGATAGCCAGGAAAAAAATTCGCTATTTAGTTGTTCTAAATGAGAATTTTTCAACGCAGATAGCGACACGTTTAACCCCGCAAAATGATTAAGTATTATTGCGGATTTGTATTAGTCTTGCTTGTGTAAATGTACATCCATTTGTGGAAATGGGATTGTAATGTCTGCATCATCTAATGCAATTTTAATGTTCTCTAATAATGCCCAGTACGTTGGCCAGTAATCACCAGAGTTTACCCAAGGACGCACAATAAAGTTAACGCTTGAGTCTGCAAGTTCAGAAACTGCAACAGTATATGCAGGATCTTTAAGTAAACGAGTCTCTGCGTCAAGTACTGACTGTAATACTTCTTTTGTTTTACGTAAGTCAGCATCGTAACCTACACCAATTACTAAGTCGATACGGCGAGTAGACTCACGCGAGAAGTTAGTAATTGCACCAGACATAATTTGTGAATTTGGTACGATAATTACTTTGTTATCTGGGGTGCGAAGCTCTGTAGAGAATATTTCAATTTTTTTAACTGAGCCCATTTTACCGCCAGCTTCAACAAACTCACCTGATTTAAATGGACGAAGTAATATAATAAGTACGCCAGATGCAAAGTTAGACAACGAACCTTGCAGCGCTAAACCAACAGCTAGGCCAGCCGCACCTAAAATAGCAATAAACGAGGTTGTTTCTATACCGATTTGCGAAAGTGCCATTAAAATAGTGGCAGCAAATACGATGGCATAAACTATACTCGATACAAATGAGCCTACAGCTTTATCAACTTTCTTTTTATCGAATGCTTTTTCTGTTAAACCTGCACAAAACTTGGCAATACGGCTACCGAGTAAAAAGATAACAAGCGCAATAACTGCTTGAATACCGTAGTGTAAAATTAGGCCTGAGTTTTCGTTTAGCCAAGTAAGTATTGAATCCATAGTAACTCCAAATAGTTTTTATTAAGCAATTTCCCGCAAGTGAGTATACATTAATTTACATTTTACTCTCATTAAATAGTAAATTATCACTACAAAATAGTTTTTATTGTCAGCGCTATTACGCTACACACTCTTTATGAACCTTTACTGATAGTAGGCAATTTTATGAAATATTTATTTTTTTTGATTTTTTTTAATTTTAGGCTTCACAACATTTATAATATTATGTATTATGCGCGCCACACCAAACGAGGTGTGTAGTGGCGGTTGTAGCTCAGTTGGTAGAGCCCCGGATTGTGATTCCGGTTGTCGCGGGTTCAAGCCCCGTCAATCGCCCCATTCTTTTCCTTTTGTTCCTGTTTTATCCCCAGTTCGTTTTTAAATTTAAATTTGCTCATCTATCCTACTTTACCTAATACCTTACTTGATCAGATACTAAATTAGTTTGCTGTTTACAATCGCACAATAATGCACCAATATACTTTACATATAAACAGAAAGTGTTACCTTATTAACGTTTAATAGCATTTAGTATTAGCAAACCACCACTTCTTCTTGGGATATTCTAACGAGCATGATCAAACACGCTATTTTTATTTTATTACTTGGTTACCTTTCTTTTGCTAGCTTGAATGCAAAAGCCCAAAATAATATTTCCTATGTAAAGCTACTTGGTGAACTGCAATATTTAATTTCGCAAAAGCAATTTGATGAAGCGTACAAAAGCAGTCAAAAACACTATAAATATTTGGGCGAACCTGATTTTGACTACTTGCTTGGGGTTTCAGCACTAAATTCTGGTCTTTCTGCTCCGGCGGTATTTGCTTTTGAGCGAGTAATAGAAGCAAAACCACAGTGGTATGAGGCACGTTTATATTTAGTAAAATCTTATATTGCTGCCAATAATTTACCTGCAGCTAACGCTCAAGCGAATGTATTAATTAATACTGATACTTCACCAGAGGGTGTAAAAAAAGCGGCTCGTTCTTTATTAGCAACATCACAGCACAAGCAGCGCTTAACAGAGCGTACATATGATCAGAGCATTGAGCTTGCATATGGTGTAGATGGTAACGTTAATGCAGGCACCTCTGAGGATACAATTTTAATCCCTAATTTGGGTGAGTTTTTACTATCACCAGAAAGTAAAAGCACTGACGATAATTATATAAAGCTAAATTATAAAGGGCGGTACTTTCACCCCATTGATCAGCGAAGCTCTTTTGCTTTAGGTGTAAATACCGATTGGTATAAATTTAATGAGCTATCTGAATATGACCGTATTAATACCAATATATCAGGTCGATACCAACAAAAGATAAATGATAACACCCTGTGGTATTTGCAAGCTGGTATTACGCCTTTACTGTTAGATGGCGAGCTATACAGAACCGAGTCATCATTAACAAGTGGAGCTAGTTACCAATTTAATAAACAATTAAGTGTATTTGGAGCGCTATCAATTGGCCTTATGAATAATACATTTGACGAGAAACTAGATAACTCCTTTTACACTCTTAATATAGGTGCAAGTTATCTATCTCAAAAATGGTACCAAAGCGTTAGCGCAAACTTTAAAAATGAAAGCGCTAACATTGACGAAGGTGAGTTTAATGCAAGAAGCATTAGCGGAATTTATTACCAAATAAATGCATTACTTAGCCAACAATGGCAAGTCTCTGCACAAACAGGGTATCAATGGATTGAATATCAGGATGAGCACCCGCTATTTCTTCAAGAGCGAAGCGATGACCTATTGATACTTTCTAGCTCGTTACGCTACTTAGTTAATAAAAGTTTAGCGTTGCAATTAGCATTGAACTATCAAGACAAAACCAGTGATATTTCTTTGTTCGAATACGATCGCTTTGATACCAATATAAGCGCAAGTTACTCATTCTAATTAAGGTACTTATGAAACATTTAATTCCGGTATTAACCACCTTACTTTGTGTGAGTTTTTATTCTCAAGCGAGCACAACTGTTGCAGGAAAAACTATTTTAGCTCGGGGCGCTGTACTTGCTACAGATGCCGAATCCGCCCAACAACGAACACTTAAGCGACGCGACACGGTATATGGCGTTGATAAAATAACGACTGGCGAAAAAAGCAAAGCGCAATTTTCAATGTCTGATGGCGGCTTAATTGCATTAAAAGAAAACTCTGAGCTAAATATTGCTAACTATGAATTTAATACAACGACTCAGCAAGGCTCTGCCTCTATTGAGCTAATAAAAGGCGGGCTGCGTTCTATTTCGGGTGTTATTAAAAAAAATGGTGGCGCGTACAGTGTTAAAACACCGGTTGGATCAATTGGTATTCGCGGTACCCATTTTGAACTACAGCTTATAGATGGTGATATGTATGTAGCTGTTTGGGATGGCGCAATAGATTTAACACTAGAAGATCAAAGCGTTGTATCCCTTGGCAGTAATGAGCCTTTTTCTTTTGCGCAGGTTACCTCATTAGGGCGCGTGATTAAAACAACTCAGGCACCTGCTGTTTTTACCCAAACCATAGCGACTATTAGTGATGACACAAGTGCTGAGCAACCAACAGAGCAGCAATCAATAGTACAAAACAATACTTCAGAAAAAACGACAGATGCCGATATATCAATAACTGATGTTTATGCTCAGCAGCAATTTCAGGCGGTAAATGATGCAACCTTAATTGACCAAATCGCGCAGCGCCAAGGTGTTTTTAATTACCAAGCAACCAGCTTTGATGTGTCGTCGAGCCTAGGAGAAGTCAGTGATTTTTCTATGTCTATGTCGGTAGATTTTGATAACGGCACAGTTCCCGATGGAGAAATTAGCTTTAATGATGCTGGCGGCAACTGGTACGCAGCTTACAGCGGCTTAATTGATTTAACCAAACTAGATTTAGCCGTTACATTTGCTTCTCATAACAACAATAAAGCAACTGGCCAAATTGATGCTGTGTTTTTAAATGACATAGATACCATCACGGGTGATTTTAGCCTTAGTGAAATTAATAACCCTGCTGTAAATGCCGGTGGCGACTTTAGATTAGAACCTTAAGTAACCTGCACTTTGGGTAATAATTTTCTTAACTAGTATTCAGATTAAGTAACTTGAATATAAAGCTTTTTATTGGAGTATGTAGAATGACAGCAAAGAACCTTTTTTTGCTCGGTTCAATGGTTTTTTTGCTTAGTGCGTGTGGAGGCTCCGATGAGACAGCTCAACAAGACTCTGAACAGCTACCTGTAGAACAAGTTACACCCACCCCTTCTGCTACACCGATAAACCTTACAGGTATAACGGGTAACTCTGTTGTTACTAAAACACAGGTGTCGGGTGCCGTGGCCTCTAGCAGAGGGGTTGTAGGCACAACGGTTGCAAACTCTCAGGCTACAATAACTCTTTCACAAATTAATGAAGTTATACAAGGCAATATCACTTTTTTACTTAGCGTGTCTGATCCCGATGGCATTAGCGCAGTAAATTTAGTACTGCCGAGTGTAAATAAAAGCCTAGCACTTTGCACACAAGCATGTGGAACAGATTTTGAGCAGCCGGTTATAGGATTGAGCCCTTACTTTTATGGCGTTGATCCTGGTGATCTACGCTTAGAGATATGGATCACCGATAGCCTTAACAACCAGGTACTTGCAGACGCAGTGACGGCTAATTGGCAACCCTACCAAATAGAAGGCACAACAGCACAGCGAGACGGACAAACGATTAATTTAGCGTGGAAAGAAAACGAAAACTTAAACCGCTACAATATTTACTTAGCAACCGAAGCTGGCATTACCACCAGCAATATAAATACGCTAGAAAATGGCCAGCAGTTTTTAAGTGTATCTGGCTCTAGCTTTAGTGTAGACAACCTATTAGCTGATAAAAGCTATCAAGTTTTAATAACTGGTGTAGATGGCAGTGGTGAAAGTGGCTTTGCTGAGTTAATTAACGTAGCACCGCAAGGAGGAGAGCTAAACTTTGCGCCAAAAGCGGTAAACGATCAATTTTTAGTTAATGAAGATCAAGCCTTGCAAGGCAACGTTTTAACTAACGACACTGATGAGTACCAAGGGGAGCTATATATAAACACAACCCCTTTAGTTACCCCTCAGCATGGCAGTATTTCACTCAGCGAAAGCGGTGATTTTACTTATACGCCACGAGCTAACTTTAACGGCATTGATGCATTTAGTTACCAAGTAATTAATGAACTTGGGATGACAGATACCGGTATTGTAGAAATAACGATTAACGCTGTAAACGATGCCCCCATAGCCCTTAATAACACATACAATATAAGTGCTGACGGAACGTTATTAGTTGGCGCCCCCGGCTTATTAAATAACGACAGCGATATAGACCAAGATCTACTCACTCTAGATACAACGCCTGTTAGCCTACCGAGTAAGGGTACTCTCACACTTGTTGCTGATGGCAGCTTTGAATATGTAGGTAGTGCAAATATGCAAGGCACTGATAGTTTTCAGTACCGTATTTTTGATGCTCAAGGTGCTGAGGCTATTGCAAGTGTTACAATTAATGCACTGGATCAAAATAGCCCGCCTACTGCTGCAAACGATAGCTATAGTGTAGATGAAGATACCACACTTGTAGTTGATGCAAGCCAGGGTCTACTTGCTAACGACACAGACCCTAATAATGATACTTTCATCATTGATGATACTTATCTTATTTCACCTGCCCATGGGCAATTGCAATTAGCTACCGATGGTAGTTTTTCATATATTCCTGATTCTAATTACTACGGTATCGATGAATTTCAATACCAAGTGATCGACACTTTCGGTGCAACTGCCACTGCAACGGCAACACTCACAATAAATAGCATGCCTGATACCCCTAATGCTCAAAATGATGAATACCAATTTCAGTATAATCAAACACTGGTTATTTCAGCTGAAAATGGCTTACTTAAAAACGATGTAAACATAGAGCCAGGTAATCTCACCGTTAACACCACTCCCGTAGTTAACGTACAAAGCGGTACTTTGGCACTTAACGTTGATGGGTCATTTTCCTATCAACCTGATTCAGATGCATTAGATGTTGATAGTTTTACTTATTCAGTTTCAAATGAACAAGGGCTAACATCCACAGCACAAGTTGTATTAAGTAAAACAGGGTCTAACTCCCCTGCTGAAGCTAATGATGATGAATATACGTTATTAGAAGACAGCCCTGCTACTTTGTTAAACGTATTAGAAAACGATACCGATGCCAACGGCGATACACTTACCCTTACTAATGTTACAAATACAATCGGCAGCGCACGCATTGTAAACAATAGAATTGAGTATACACCTGAGCCCAATTACTTTGGTGAAGTAACCCTAAACTATACGATTTCTGATGGCATTGCAGATGGCACGCCAGCTCAAAGTAGCGCAATGGCCACCCTCATTATTATACCGGTTAACGATGCCCCCATTGCGGTGGCTGATAGCGCCGCAATGCAAGAAGATGCATCGCCAATTTTAGTTGATGTGCTTGCCAATGACACTGATATAGACAGTAACAATTTAACTATAACAAGTGTTGGCACCGAATTTGGTTCAGCCAGCATTGTTGATAATAAAATTCAGTATAGCTCTGCACCTAATACCCATGGCGTGGCAATTGTATCGTACAGTGTATCCGATAATAACGGCGCAGAAGCAACGGCTAATTTACAAGTAACCATTTCGCCAATTAATGATGCACCAATAGCAAATGCCGATAGCATTACCATTATAGAAGACGCTACTGCTACCTTAATAAATGTATTAAGTAACGACACAGACATAGATGGTGATACCTTAACTCTTAGCTCTGCTAGCAGTGATATTGGCAGTGTCTCAATTGTAAATTCTCAAATTCAATACACTCCCGCAGAAAACAATAATGGCACTGCAACAGTCAGCTATACAATAACCGATGGTACGCAAAGTGCTTCGGGGATACTTACAGTAACAATCACCTCTGTTAATGATACGCCGGTAGCAAACCCTGATACCGCAACCATTTTAGAAGATGCTGCGCCAACGAGTATTAACGTAATAGCTAACGACACAGATGTAGACAACGACCCCCTTGCTATTAGCACAGCAAGTGCAAGCACCGGCTCAGTATCGGTGTCTGGCAGTAACCTAGTTTATACACCTGAGGCAAACTTTAACGGCCAAGCCGTTGTAAATTACACACTTACTGACGGCACGACTACCGCCGCAGGTGTGCTTACGGTAACAGTAACAGCAGTTAACGATGCACCTGTTGCTAACCCCGACACAGCGACTATTTTAGAAGATGCTGCAGCAACAAATATTAACGTACTTGGCAATGATACAGATGAAGAAAACGACGCTCTTTCTATTAGTGCGCTAACGACCACATCAGGTGCAGTTACAAGTACAGGTAATGATGTAATCTTCACGTCTGAGGCTAATTTTAATGGCCAAGTAACGGTAAATTATACCCTAAGTGATGGTACTGATACGGCTATGGGCGTACTAACAATAACTGTAACGCCCGTTAACGATGCCCCAATTGCAAACCCTGATACCGCAACCATTTTAGAAGATGCCGTAACAACAAACATTAATGTATTAAGTAACGACACAGACCCTGAAAATGACTCGCTCACGATAAGCGAGGCAAGTACCAATACTGGTAGCGTATCGGTAGCCGGTAGCAACCTTGCTTATACTCCAGAGGCCGATTTTAACGGCCAAGCAGTTATAAATTACACCCTAAGTGATGGCACCGATACAGCCTCTGGGGTACTTAATATTACGGTTACACCTGTGAACGATTCGCCAGTTGCCAACCTTGATACAGCCACAATAAATGAAGACAGCTCGACTACTGTAAATGTAGTGGCTAATGATACTGACACTGAGGGCGACTCACTCACTATTACCACGGTTTCTGCTGACTCAGGAAGCGCAACCATTGTGGCGAATCAAATACAATATACACCGCAAGCTGATTATAACGGCACTGCAGTTGTTACCTATACAGTTAGTGATGGCGAGGCGGCTACAGCAGCTACACTTAATATCACAATAAATTCCGTGAACGATGCGCCGGTAGCAAGCCCAGATACAGCCACGATTTTAGAAGATGCCGCAGCAACAAATATTAATGTGTTGGGCAACGACACTGATGTAGAAAACGATACACTTTCTATTAGTGCTGTAACTGCCACATCGGGCACGGTAACAAGCTCTGCAAGTGATGTAATTTATACTCCAGATGCAAACTTTAATGGTCAAGCCACTATAAATTACACCCTAACTGATGGCACTGATACAGCCAATGGCGTGTTAACTATTACGGTTACCCCAGTGAACGATGCGCCAGTTGCAAACCCTGATACTGCCACTATTTTAGAAGATGCCGCAGCAACAAATATTAATGTGTTGGGCAACGACACTGATGTAGAAAACGATACACTTTCGATTAGTACTGTAACTGCCACATCGGGCACAGTAACAAGCTCCGCAGATGATGTAATTTATACTCCAGAGGCAAACTTTAGCGGTCAAGTTACTATAAATTACACCCTCAGTGATGGCACCGATACAGCCAATGGCGTGTTAACTATTATGGTTACCCCAGTGAACGATGCGCCAGTTGCCAACCCAGATACTACCACCATTTTAGAAGATGCCTCAGCAACTAGTATAAATGTATTGAGCAACGATACGGATGAAGAAAACGATACACTTTCTATTAGTGCTGTGACTGCCACATCGGGCACAGTGACAAGCTCTGCAGGTGATGTAATTTATACCCCAGATGCAAACTTTAGCGGTCAAGCTACTATAAATTACACTCTAAGTGATGGCACCGATACAACCAATGGCGTGTTAACTATTACGGTTACCCCAGTGAACGATGCACCTGTTGCAAACCCTGATACTGCCACTATTTTAGAAGATGCCGCAGCAACAAATATAAATGTGCTGAGCAACGATACAGATATAGAAAACGATACTCTTTCTATTACTTCTGTAAATGCTGATGTTGGCGCCATTTCTAGCTCTGGTGCTAACGTTGTTTACACGCCAGAAGCTAACTTTAATGGCCAAGTAATCGTAAATTATATCCTAAGCGATGGTACAGACACTGCTGCGGGAACATTAACCATTAATGTAACCCCTGTAAATGATGCGCCTGTAGCGCAACCTGATACAGCAACAATCAATGAAGATGCTCCCGAAACAACCATTGACGTTATAAGCAACGACACCGATGCAGATACAACCGATACCCTAGCTATAACAGCCGTTACAGCAGATATTGGTACAGCGAGCGTTGAAAATAATGAGATTAAATATACCCCCGCCTTAAACAACGAAAGCACAGCAACACTCACCTACACGTTAAGTGATGGTACTGATGAGGTGCAAGGTAATTTAACCATTACAATTGTAGCAATTAACGATGCTCCAACGGCAGTAAACCAAACTTTTGCTATTGGTGAAAATGCCACTGATGGAGAAACAATTGGTACTATAACAGCGTCTGATATTGAAAATGATACCCTCACATTTAGCCTAAGCGGTGGCGAAACCTCATTATTTAATATTGATAGCAATAGCGGGTTGTTAACCGTAAATGGCAACAGTGCCTTTAATTTTGAAACAGCTACACAGCACACAGTTAATATAGATATTACCGATAACGGCTCTCCAAATGAAACCACTACAATAACCATTAATGTGAATATTACGGATGAAGAAAACCCGTTAATTCCTGTAGAAGATGATACATTTGGACGAGCGATTAACGAACAGTTAGATCTTTCGAGCGTTTTTTCAAATGGTGAATTTAACGATAGCATTGAGCTTAACACTAACCTTTATTTTGTAGGTTACAATAACAACACAGATACAGATATTGTTGTTGTTTCTTATACCAATACGGGCGATTTAAACACTGCATTTAATAGCAGCGGCTTTAAAACGATAGATTTTGGTGAAGATGAAACAGGCACGGCTATTATCTCTGGTAATGGTGAATTATTTATAGGTTATTCAAGCTTTAATGGCTCAGAAACTGAAGCATGTTTATTAAAAATGAGTGCTGCAGGCGTTATAAGTACTAACTCTGGCGACGCTAACAGCGGTACTAAATGTACAACACTGGCTAGTGAATCTGTAATAAACGACCTTGAGTTCACCGACAATAAAATACAAGGCGTTGGCTACTCGGTAAATGGTTCAGACAAAGACAGTTTATTTCTTAAATTTGATGTATCGACCCTCGCTTATGAATCAGGCAGCCCAGGTATAGTAGATGTAAGTGGCCAGAACCTGGATGATGAATCGCACGCTATTAAAAACTTTGGTAACTCTGATTTACTTGTAGTGGGCAGCAGCATAGGTGAAGAAGGTGATTTAGATGCAACCATCAGATACCTTATTCCGGATGGCAACAATAATGGAAGTTTTAACTCTGGCGATGCGCTTATATTAGATTTATCGGACGAAGAAGGTGACGATGAGCTACTTGCAGTTGGCGGAGTAGACGCAGCTAATTTTAATGCCTTTTTAGGGGGATATATTACTCGCTCTTCAGGTGAGAAAGAGGCTGTAATGATCTCAATTGATAACAATGGCAATATTGATGAGAATATAGGGGATGAAGGAATCGCCGTATACAATATTGATGAAAACTCGGGTTCTGCTAATGGCGGCGCACAAATAACGGGTGTGCAATACGCCCCTATGAGTAATCAAATCATTCTCTCAGGTACTACAGGTGTGGAAGCCTCTGGTGATACCCAAAACGAGCAACTATTTTCGGCGCGAGTATCTATATCTGATGGCGCGCTTGACACTAGCTACGGCAATGCAGGCATAAACATCGTCTCTAACGTTATCAGTCATCAATCTGCTAATGCATCAACTATTGATGTAAATGACACTCTGTGGTTATCAGGCAAATTTAACGATTCATCTAATGAGCCTTTTGTAACGTCAATAACGAGTGATGCAAATTTAAACACCGACTTTGCAATAAATGGCTATACAAGTATAAATGACTTAAGTGTTAGCTCAGACGACTTATCGATGAATGTATTGCAGCTACAAAACGGCGTGCAAGCCAATAAATTTTTAAGTGCCTCTATTGCACAACTTAATACTAATAATAAGCTAGTGCTCACTCGCTATACCAGTGCAGGCATTATTGATACCAGCTTTAGCCTTGATGGTAGTAAAGCCTTAAATATTGATGTTGCGTTTAAAACCATTACTTTAAAAGAGCTTAGCGATGGCAGCATCATTATTGCGGGTACACTCATAAACGGTTTAAACGAAGAAGGCTTTATAGCAAAAGTAGACCAGGACGGTAACCTAGATGAAAGCTTTGCCAGCGAAGGTATTTATACCACTGTAGATATATTAAATATCAATATTAACTTTGCAGATGTTGCAGTAGATAGCAGCGGCTATATTGTTGCTGTAGGCTCTTCGACTAATGCTTTAAGCGTAACAAGATCGTTTGCAACGATGTTAAAAAGCGATGGTAAATTAGAAAATAGCTTTGCTACAAGCGGTACTTATTACGGCAGCGTAAATGAGTTTTTTGAAACACTCTATATTGATGCAAATAAAGATATATATATTGCAGGCAAGCAAGTATCTGGCAGTGACTCGCAATTAATAATGTTGAAAATAGACGATGATGCTAACGCGCTATTTAGCTATACAGATAGCCGCTCTTCGACAGATATTAGTAATAGAGCAGCAAAAATACTCACCGATAGTGCGGCAAATCTCTATTTAGTTGCTAATGGAGGCACTACGCCAAACCAAGCGGTGATCATCAAGTTACAACCAGATGGTAGCGAAGATACTAGCTTTGCCACTAGTGGTGTGGGGCAATACCAATTAGCATCAAGTTCTGATACTAAAGTTACCGATGCGGAGATTGATACTACAGGTAATATAATTTTATCAGGCATGAGTGATTCTAAAGGGGTGATTGGCCGTATATTAGCTAATGGCACTATCGACACCTTATTTGGAGAAAATACGCTTGGTTATTATCAGGCTAATCAATGCGATGGCACACATCAGTTTACATCAATGCTTTTACAAACAGATACCCAAGTGGTACTTAGCAGTACATGCTTTGATAATGCCTCTAATAATGTCAGTTTATCTAAGTTTAACTTTTACCCTGATGGAGTTAAGCCCTAAATTATGAAAGTTAAATTTTATGGCGTAAGAGGCTCAATGCCATCTCCGGGTGAACATACGCACCAATTTGGTGGTAACACCTCATGTGTGTATGTTGAGCAAACAAATGGCAAAAGCCTGATACTCGACTCAGGAACGGGCATTGCACAGTTAGGTGAAAAGCTCATAGAGCACACGACCCCCATTGCAATTTTATTAACGCATAATCATTGGGATCATATTCAAGGCTTTCCTTTTTTTAAGCCTATTTACCAAGCCGATCGCGATATAACCATTGTTGTAGGTGATGTTGAAGACGAGCAAACTAAAAATGCGATTTTAATGCAAATGTCTGGCTCTTTTTTTCCGGTTAGCTACCAACACTTACCTGCAAACATTACATTAAACACTCAGCTTGCTTCTCAAAAAAACTTTACTCTAAATAGTTTTAACGTATTTACCGCGCCGTTAAATCACCCAGGCGGCGGCACAGCGTATTGTGTGCATGCTGAAGGCAAAAAAATTGCTTATATAACAGATAACGAATTGGCCCCACCCGGTGTTGTTAAAACCACAGTTACCCAGTGGGCTGAGTTTATTAAAAGTGCAGACTTATTAATTCATGATGCACAATTTACTACCGAAGAGCTCACGCTTAAGCACGGTTGGGGGCATAGTACATTTAAGCAAGTAGCTGAATTAGCAATGCAATCGTGTATTAAAAATTTAGCGATTATAAGCCACGACCCAGCAAGAACCGATGACGAGCTACTCGCAATAGAAACACATTTACAGGCAAATTATGGCGAGCATATTAATATTGAATGTGCCAGAGAAGGCCGAACTTTTGAGTTTACGCCAAGTAAGGATTAATAGTTATTTCTCGCGTTTATATTCCTAAAATTTACCGCCACCTATTTGTAGGCTTAGCCATTACGCTGCTTATAGCTGCTGTAGAATTATTCTCTAGTGGCGCATTAGCCAAGCTGCTCAATAGGGTCGAAGGTATTATTTACGACTCTAGGCTATTGCTAACTTTACCCGATACTCCCCGTCAGCTCGACGAAACCGTTGTTATTATCGACATAGATGAAAAAACGATGCAAGAGCAAGGGCGTTTCCCGTGGAGCCGGGCAAAAATGGCAGACCTGGTAAATAAACTCACAGAGGCCGGTGTTGTAGTTATTGCATTTGATATATTTTTTTCTGAACCGGAAACAAACCCTGTTAACCAAATTCAATCTAGAGCCCCTGATTTATTAAGTGCATACAAAGTAGCGTTAAATGATATTAAACATCAGGTAGATGCTGATACCACTTTTGCTAAAGCACTCAATAGTAACGATACCGTATTGGGTTTTTTATTAAACAACGATACCTACAAACAGCGTAACCCGTTGCCAGATACAAGCGTACTATGGCCAAAGAGCGAGCAAAGTAACTCCCAAGTAACCCAGTTTTTAGGCGCTACTGTTAATATACCTATGCTGCAAAATAGTGCCACGGGCAACGGATTTATAAATGCCCACAGCGAAAACGACGGATTTATCCGTAAAGCGGCACTGGTTAATAGAGTCGGTGATAAGCTCTATCCTTCTTTAGCACTTGAGGCAGCACGTTTATATACCTTAGCGGACAGTGTTAAAACACGCGCGAGTGCCCAAGGCGACCTGACCTTTTTTGAAGGGGTTAAATTTCATGAGCATTGGATTCAAACAGATGAGTACGGCCAAATTTATATCCCGTACAAAGGCCGTGCTAAAAGTTTTCAATATTACTCTGCCACAGATGTATTAACCAAAAAAGTTACCGAGCAGCAATTAGAAGGCAGCGTAGCATTTATTGGTACATCCGCAATTGGTTTAGCTGATTTAAGAGCAACACCAGTGGGTTTACAATACCCAGGGGTAGAAGTCCATGCCAATACTTTTGAAGGGCTACTCCATCCAGAAATTTTACCTTCTCAACCCACATGGGCTTTAGGGGCAACATTATTAATAATTACCTTTGTGGGCTGTTGCTTATCGTTTTTAAGCTTTCGTAAAAGCGCCCGCTTTATTGTCACACTTTCAGTGAGTGTGGCTGGGCTGGTTATATTGCTTAATTTTTATTTATGGTCAGTACAAAAAATTAGTCTGCCGCTATTTATGCCGCTGTTACTTATTTCCCTATTAGCAGCCTACTTTGTTTTTATTGGCTCTATAGCAGAAATGAAGCACAGCCGAAAAATCAAATCGATGTTTAATCAGTATGTACCGCCTGACCATATTGAGCAGTTAATTCGCCAACGTAAACAGCTTACTCAGCAAAGTATAAAACGAAATATGACCGTATTATTTGCTGATATAAGAAGTTTTACTGCGCTGTCGGAAGGAATGAGCGCAAATCAATTAAGTGATTATTTAAATCAGTACTTATCGGCGACTACAAAAGTTATTTTTGATCACAGTGGCACAATAGACAAATACGTAGGCGATATGATTATGGCCTTTTGGAATGCCCCACTTGAAGATAGCGACCACGCAAAACACGGTGTTGAAGCAGCAATGGCAATGGTAGCAGGCCTTACAAGCCTTAATAAGGCATTTGCTGAGCAGCGGCTTCCTCCCATTAGCATTGGTGTGGGTATAAGCACTGGCGAAATGAATGTTGGCGATATGGGCTCGGTGTACAGAAAAGCCTATACAGTACTTGGAGATGCAGTTAATTTAGGCTCAAGAGTAGAAAGCTTGACCAAATTTTACGGGGTAGCTATTCTGGTTACAGAAGAGACAATGCTCGCTTGTCCACATATTGCATTTCGCTTAATTGATAAAGTACAGGTAGTGGGTAAAGTAAATGCAACTGAGCTATATGAGCCTGTCAACTTTATAGCTGATATAAGCGAAAGCCAGCTATTTGAAATTAAAAAGTCGTTCACTGCTATGCAGCATTACAATAATAAAAATTGGCAACTGGCTCTATCGTTATTTGAAGAGCTAAGTGAAACTAGCTTATTGACTGACCACGTTTACCACATTTTTATTAACCGAATTAAAAATACCGATTTGCAAACTTTAGCACAGGATTGGAATGGCGCCTTTATTCACAAAACAAAGTAGTAATGATATGTCTGAGTACATTAAAGATAGAACAAATCTTCATCACTTTATTGATATTAGTATTAGGCTAACAACAGAAAAGGATGCGAGTAAACTTCTTGAAGAAATTCTACAAGTTGTTATGTCTATTTCTAACTCTGACGCAGGGACTATTTACTCTATTACAGATGACAAGCAGCTAAAGTTTGAAACGGTTATTAATAAATCTTTAGACCTCTATTTAGGGGGAGCTTCAGGGAAGCCCGTTGACTTTCCTAATATAGATTTGTTTATAAATGGAAAAGAAAACGAAACAGCTATTGTCGCTCATGCGGTTAACTCTGGCGAGATTATTAATATTCCGGATGTCTACGCGGCCCTGCCCTTTGATATGAGCGCTGCGCGTAATATGGATGCGCTTACAGGGTATCGTACTCAGTCTATGTTAACGATTCCGCTAAAAGATCATACCGATGATATTATTGGTGTGATCCAACTGATCAACGTAAAAGATCAACACGACAATATAATCACTTATAGTGACGAACTTGTCACATTGATACGATCATTTGCATCGTTAGGCGCTATATCACTGACAAACTCTACCCTTATTAATGGAATGGGAGAGCTATTTTCTAAATTTGTAGAAACCATTGCTATGGCCATCGACGAAAAGTCGCCTCATACCGGCGGACACTGTAAGCGAGTTCCTGCGCTTACTTTAATGCTTGCTGATGCTGTGCATAAAATTGACCGTGGTCCCTTGGCTAACTTTTTAATGAGTGATGCAGACCGTCATGAGCTAGATATAGCGGGCTGGCTTCATGATTGCGGCAAAATAGCGACTCCCGATCACATCATGGAAAAGTCGACCAAGTTAGAAACTATTTTTGATCGTATTGAACACATTGAAGCTAAATTTGAAGTTATTAAACGTGATTTAGAAATAAGCTATCAAAAACAAATTATCTCTGCAATGAAGCTCAATAGGCCAATTGAGGTTTTACAATTTGAGCGCTTACTCGATACCGAATTAAAACAACTTTCTTTAGATCGCGCGTTTCTGCAAAGAGTTAATGTGGGTGGCGAGTTTTTATTAGATGAAGATGTTGCGAATATTGACCGCATAGCATCTCACTATCATTTAACTATAAACGGCAAAGATACCCCGTTACTAAACGCAGATGAAGTAGAGAATTTACAAATACGCAGGGGCACACTAACGCTCGGCGAGCGCGACGTTATGAAGCGCCATATGGATGTGACTAAAAATATTTTAGACACACTGCCATTCCCTAAGCATTTAAGTAATGTGTCTGAATATGCATTGGGCCACCACGAAAAACTAGATGGTACAGGCTACCCGCAAGGATTAACTAAAGAGCAAATGTCGATTCCGGCAAGGCTAATGGCTATTGCAGACATTTTTGAAGCCTTATCAGCAGTAGATAGGCCTTATAAAAAAGCAAAGCCTGTGAGTGAGTGTTTAGCTATTTTAGGAAAAATGGTAGAGAACAACCATTTAGACGCCGATATATTCGCGGTATTTGTAGAGAGTGAAGTGTATAAGCACTACATAAATGAGTACGCAATTGCAGAGCAATTAGACTTTGTCGATTTAACCACCCTACCGGGCTATTCACCTATAAAATAAGCCAGGTTAACTTACTCAAGCTATAAAAAATGCCACCTTGCGGTGGCATTTACACACGGGTTATTTCTACAAGTAGAAATTCTTTTTATTTTTGATTATTTTTAAACAAAAATTATGCCGTAAATGTAGCACTAAGGCCTATATCTAGCAATAAAAAGGTAACCTGTAGTTATAAACCTATACCAATTCGCAATAATATTTAATCATTTTTTTGGGCTAAACGTGTCGCTACTGGCGTTAAAAAATGCTCATTTACGACTGCATGGATGCACAAGGTAGAGCAATGCAGGAGCAATTGCCGAGAACAACTAAATAGCGAATTTTTTGCCTAGCTATCAACACGTTTTTCCATCCCCAAATTGATTACTTAATTAAGCAAATTGGTATTAGTAACCTAAACCGTGCTGGGTAATCAATTTTTCATGGTTTATGGTGTCATCGTTTTTAAACTTTGATACACACGTATTTTTCTTCAAGGTATTCATCAAGCCCTTGATGGCCCCCTTCTCGGCCTAAGCCTGATTGCTTAACTCCACCAAACGGTGCCACAGGGTTAGATATAATCCCTTCGTTAACACCAACCATGCCAAACTCAAGCCCTTCGCTAATACGATAGATCTGCTTGATATTTTGACTGTAAAAATAAGCCGCTAAGCCATATGGAACATCGTTAGCAAGGGCTAGTACTTCGCTTTCCTCATCAAAAGGAATAACCGTTAATACCGGGCCAAATACTTCTTCGTGGTATATATCCATTTCGGTCGTTACGTTAGTAACAATGAGCGGGTTTTGAAAGCTGCCGCCTAAGTCGCCGTTATCCCCTATTAGGTCTGCGCCTTTATCAAGTGCATCTTGCACAAGCTGCTGCACTTTTTCTTTCGCTTTTGGGTAAATAAGGGGGCCAATGTCTACGTCCTCTTCAAAACCATTGGCTACTTTTAATGCGGCTACTTTAGGCGTAATTTTACTCAGCACTTCATCTAAAATACTGCGCTGAATAAAAATGCGGTTTGCGGCTACACATGCTTGGCCACTGTTTCTAAACTTAGCCGCCATGAGGCCGCCGATTGCTTCGTCTATATCGGCGTTATCAAAAATAATAAAGGGGGCGTTTCCGCCAAGTTCCATGGAGGTACGTTTAATCGTACCCGCACACTGAGAAAGTAACTGCTTGCCTACGCCTGTTGAACCTGTAAAAGTAAATTTGCGCACCACTTCTGAGTCTGTAAGTATTTGTCCGACTGTTTTTGCGTCTTGCGAAATCAGTACGTTAAAAGCTCCTTTTACAAACCCGGCTTGATCGGCAAGGTATGCCAACGCCAAAGCACATAAAGGTGTATATTCAGAAGGTTTTAGCACAAAGCTACAGCCTGCAGCGTATGCTGGCGCCACTTTACGTGTCACCATAGCAACCGGGAAGTTCCAAGGAGTAATGCCAGCCACAACGCCTACAGGTTGTTTAAAGCTCGTTAATCTATGTGTATCGTCGGTTGGGGGGATCACATCGCCGTAACTGCGTTTAGCTTCTTCTGCAAACCATTTTATAAACCCAGCGCCATAGTCTATTTCACCTAACGACTCTTTAAGCGGCTTTCCTTGCTCTTTGGTCATTAGCTCAGCAAGCGTTTGCTTGTGTTTTATTACCAGCTCATACCAACGCATTAACGTATCACTTCGCTCAGTGGCATTGGTTGATTTTAACTTAACAAACGCACCTTGCGCTGCCTTTATTGCGCTATTAACGCCTTGCTCGT
Source organism: Pseudoalteromonas sp. GABNS16E (assembly GCF_028598715.1). Taxonomy (NCBI): domain Bacteria; kingdom Pseudomonadati; phylum Pseudomonadota; class Gammaproteobacteria; order Alteromonadales; family Pseudoalteromonadaceae; genus Pseudoalteromonas; species Pseudoalteromonas sp. GABNS16E. The sequence continues at coordinate 284 of NZ_JAQREZ010000025.1, read as the reverse complement.
CTATATCACTTACTTCAACAATACTTTTTTCGGTCGCGGGGTCGTCAACGCTAAAACGTTTATTGGTTTTATAAAATTCACCATTAATAAACGAGTCACTGAAAATTAGATTACTCAAAATAGACCTCCGAAATAGTTTTATGGGTTAGGTAAAACGCGTAGCAGATGTATGGACTCCTCCCCATTAACGGGAGAGTACGGTATAAAGAAATTGCAAAACAACTTTTACCAATTAAGGAGTCCATACATGGCACAGTCTAATTTAATTGCTATTGATTTAGCAA
>NZ_JAQREZ010000242.1:0-240 GCF_028598715.1 Pseudoalteromonas sp. GABNS16E | reverse complement strand
GCGAGCTTGATAAAGTTCCTTTTGCGTAACCAGAGCGATCCATACTTTGAGCAAAAATCGTATAGGCATCATTTTTAGGCTCAACAATTACGTCGTAGGTCTCACCAGGGCCGAATCTAAATTCATCTACTGTCACAGGTTCAACATTTTGTCCATCAGCTTGTACAACTGTTAACTTCAGCTCAGGTATTCTTACATCAAAAAACGTATTGCTAGAACCGTTAATAAATCTAAGCCTAA
>NZ_JAQREZ010000241.1:0-242 GCF_028598715.1 Pseudoalteromonas sp. GABNS16E | reverse complement strand
CTCCTATGATTGGTACGCAGGAGGTTCTTGTTATTACGAAGGTTCAAGTTTAAGAATTAGACAGGAAGGTGTTAGAAGATACTCAGACGGTGAGATTGTTCCAACTTCATATACTTGGGCTACAAGAACCACGAAAACCAGAAAAATTAGATGAAACAAATGAAGTTACTTTAGATGTCAGGGTATCAACTTGAGTTGGAGTTGTTATATCTTCTTCAAGCCAATCACTAGCTTTTTGAAAA
>NZ_JAQREZ010000240.1:0-242 GCF_028598715.1 Pseudoalteromonas sp. GABNS16E | reverse complement strand
ATTGGTACGCAGGAGGTTCTTGTTATTACGAAGGTTCAAGTTTAAGAATTAGACAGGAAGGTGTTAGAAGATACTCAGACGGTGAGATTGTTCCAACTTCATATACTTGGGCTACAAGAGCTAAAAAAAGCTGTAGTTATTAAAGGTAAGAAGAAATATTTATTTATCATAATTAGCACCGGTGGAGGGTAAAAGCGGGCAGTGATTGCCCGCAGATTAAATTGCTAATTAACCACCATTTG
>NZ_JAQREZ010000239.1:0-243 GCF_028598715.1 Pseudoalteromonas sp. GABNS16E | reverse complement strand
GTAATAATTATTTTGTTATCCATTTTCTAATTGCTTCATTTTTAGCGTCAGGTTTTTTATTGTGTCTTTTTTGCTTAATTTATCTGTTTGATTTGGTGTCTAAACCGTGAACTCACTATCTAACTCCGAAAAGGTTTATCAGGGGCGCAAGCGCAGTATAGAGTAACTAAGGGCAGGGGTTGCGCTTCGCTTAGTTACGACCGATTTACGGTAATGCTAAATTAAAATTTGTGTGCGGTCTAC
>NZ_JAQREZ010000238.1:0-244 GCF_028598715.1 Pseudoalteromonas sp. GABNS16E | reverse complement strand
ATGGGTAAATATGGTTGGGACCTAGTTTTAATAGGTCAAGATTTTGAAGGTGTAGATAAACAGCTAAGAGATACCACAATAGACCAACTCATAAATGTAAAATCTGGAGCTAACTATTTTGGTTTTGCCAGAGCGTTTAACGCCCTCTATAAAAATTCCTTTAGACATAATTTAAGCCTTTAACTTTACTTTGATAATGCCAAGTGAAAAGTAAAACGCCATTTGTGCAGCTTTAGCTGAAACG
>NZ_JAQREZ010000237.1:0-245 GCF_028598715.1 Pseudoalteromonas sp. GABNS16E | reverse complement strand
TGAAAACCACTAAAACTAAAGACGTTAAGCGTACTCAGCGAGATTATACATTAGGCTTTAAATTATCTATTGTTGAGCAAGTAGAAAAAGGCGACTTCACCTATAAACAAGCGCAAAGTCATTACGGCATTCAAGGCCGCAGTACCGTTCTGGTATGGCTGCGAAAACATGGTAAATTAGATTGGTCTAAACCAACTTATATAGCCAACATGCCTAAATCGAAAGAAACCCCAGCACAAAAAATT
>NZ_JAQREZ010000236.1:0-246 GCF_028598715.1 Pseudoalteromonas sp. GABNS16E | reverse complement strand
GTAATTTATGGGTTGTCGCTATTACGCAAATGCGTCCTCAGTTGGTGCATTCGCTAGTCCTGCAACTAGTGTTAGCGCTACACATGCTGCACTAATCTTTTTTACAATATCAGACCAGATTTGACCTAGTTATTACCTTTGAGGTTTATTGTTGTAGTTGACATGCTTGGCGGTTTTGAAGCTCTTTCACATGCACCTTCCATCATTAACTTATTTCTGTCGGTATTTGAAGAGTTATACTGCCCT
>NZ_JAQREZ010000235.1:0-246 GCF_028598715.1 Pseudoalteromonas sp. GABNS16E | reverse complement strand
TGATGGAAGGTGCATGTGAAAGAGCTTCAAAACCGCCAAGCATGTCAACTACAACAATAAACCTCAAAGGTAATAACTAGGTCAAACTGTCACGCCTGATAGCACTTGTAAACCGTTAATAAAAAAGATTAGTGCAGCATGTGTAGCGCTAACACTAGTTGCAGGACTAGCGAATGCACCAACTGAGGACGCATTTGCGTAATAGCGACAACCCATAAATTACGGTACGTAATATATAAGAAAAGG
>NZ_JAQREZ010000234.1:0-247 GCF_028598715.1 Pseudoalteromonas sp. GABNS16E | reverse complement strand
ACTCAGCTCATAACCCATTATTTTTCGACTGTAAGCATCAGTGACTAACGATAGGTAATGCACGCCTTGCGCTGACTTTACGTATGTAATGTCACTAACGAAGACTTCCTCGGCCGCAGTAGGCATGAATTGCCGCCAGTACATCACTAATTCTTTGACTGGCTCCAATTCTTTATTCCGAGCATCTATTCTGCGCATAGCTTGATAGTAACCTTGTCGCGTTACGCCATATGCACGGCATAACGGA
>NZ_JAQREZ010000233.1:0-247 GCF_028598715.1 Pseudoalteromonas sp. GABNS16E | reverse complement strand
ACAGAAATAAGTTAATGATGGAAGGTGCATGTGAAAGAGCTTCAAAACCGCCAAGCATGTCAACTACAACAATAAACCTCAAAGGTAATAACTAGGTCAAACTGTCACGCCTGATAGCACTTGTAAAAAAGATTAGTGCAGCATGTGTAGCGCTAACACTAGTTGCAGGACTAGCGAATGCACCAACTGAGGACGCATTTGCGTAATAGCGACAACCCATAAATTACGGTACGTAATATATAAGAAA